>JAZFZX010000169.1:0-8699 GCA_036444135.1 Kiloniellales bacterium
CCCCCCGGCCTCTGGCTCGCCCTGGGTCCGGCGCTTTCCCGAAGGAACCGGCTGCAATGGATGAAGCCCGCTCCGCTGCCGCCCCGTCCAAACGGACAGGGCCGGGCGTTGTTGCGCGCAGCGGCCCGGCCGATGCCGCCCTGGTGCTGGCCGACGGAACCGCGTTCCTGGGCCGCGGCCTCGGCGCGCCGGGCCGCGCGGTGGGCGAGGTTTGCTTCAACACCGCCATCACCGGCTATCAGGAAATCCTGACCGACCCCTCCTACGCCGGACAGATCATCACCTTTACCTTTCCCCACGTGGGCAACGTGGGCACCAACCCGGAGGACGTCGAGACCGCCACCCCCGCGGCCCGTGGCCTGGTCCTGCGCGCGGACATCACCGAACCATCCAACTGGCGGGCCACGCGCCATCTGGACGCTTGGCTGAAGTCCCAGAGCCTGGTGGGCATCGCCGGAATCGATACGCGGGCGCTGACCTGCCGCATCCGTGATTTGGGCGCGCCGAAGGGCTGCCTGGCTTACGACCCCGACGCCGCCGCGCGGGGCGGTCTCGACCTGCAGGCGCTGCGCGCCGGGGCCGCCGCCTGGCCCGGGCTCGAAGGTATGGACCTCGCCAAGGAGGTTACGTGCGCCCAGGCCTACACCTGGGACGAGACGCGCTGGCGCTTGGGCGAGGGTTACGGGCGACTTGCCGCGCCCAAATTCAACGTGGTCGCGGTCGATTACGGCGCCAAGCGCAACATCCTGCGCTGCCTGGCGGATCTCGGATGCCGGGTGACCGTGGTGCCAGCCGCCGCCACGGCCGAGGACATCCTGCGCCACCGGCCGCACGGCGTGTTCTTGTCCAACGGTCCCGGCGACCCGGCGGCGACGGGGGTCTACGCCGTGCCGGTCATAAAGGCCCTTCTGGCGGAGAAGGACCTGCCGATCTTCGGTATCTGCCTGGGCCACCAGATGCTGGCCCTGGCGCTCGGCGCCCGCACCGAGAAGATGCACCTGGGCCACCGCGGCGCCAACCATCCGGTCAAGGACCTGGCCACCGGCCGGGTCGAGATCACCAGCCAGAATCACGGCTTCGTGGTGCATCCCGACAGCTTGCCGGCGGGGGTCGAGGCAACCCACGTCTCGCTGTTCGACGGCACAAACGAAGGCCTTCGCGTGAAGGACCGGCCGGTCTTCTCGGTCCAGTACCACCCGGAGGCCTCCCCCGGCCCCCGGGACAGCCATTATTTGTTCGAGCGATTCGTGGCCAGCATCGAAACCCGAAAGGCGGCGCACTGACCCCCATCGTGATTTGTAACGGCCTTCGTAACTTTCCCCGGCCGGACCACAAGACAGGGCTTTTCTTTGCCGGGCCCACGTGGCAAATAGCCGTTCTAGCCGACAACTGGCCGTCACCCGCGCCTGCCCCCATCCGCAAATAGCCGGGCCGGCGTCTGAGAGCACGCCCATGCCCAAGCGCACGGACATCGAATCGATCCTGATCATCGGCGCCGGGCCGATCGTGATCGGGCAGGCCTGCGAGTTCGACTACTCGGGCGCACAAGCCTGCAAGGCCCTCAAGGAAGAGGGCTATCGGGTGATCTTGGTCAACTCGAACCCGGCCACTATCATGACCGATCCGAGCCTGGCGGACGCCACTTACGTCGAGCCGATCACGCCCGAGATGCTCGAGAAGATCATCGAGCGCGAGAAGCCCGACGCCCTGCTGCCCACCATGGGCGGCCAGACCGGGCTCAACAACGGGCTTACCCTCGACCGCACGGGGGTTTTGGCGCGCCACGGCGTCGAGATGATCGGGGCGGTGGCCGACGTTATCGACAAGGCCGAGGACCGGTTGCTGTTCCGCGAGGCCATGCAACGCATCGGCATCGCCTGCCCGCGCTCCCGGGCCGCCAAGACCTTCGAGCAGGCCCTGGAAGCGCTCGATGCGGTCGGGCTGCCCGCCATCGTGCGGCCGTCCTTCACCCTGGGCGGTACGGGCGGCGGAATCGCTTACAACCGCGAGGAATATGGAGAAATCGTCAAGGGCGGTCTGCACGCTTCGCCGGTATCCGAGGTCCTCATCGAACAGTCGGTCTTCGGCTGGAAGGAATTCGAGATGGAGGTCGTGCGCGACCGCGCCGACAACTGCATCATCGTCTGCTCCATCGAAAATATCGATCCCATGGGCATCCACACCGGCGATTCGGTGACGGTCGCCCCGGCGTTGACGCTCACGGACAAGGAATTCCAGCTGATGCGCGACGCCTCGATCGCCTGTCTGCGCGAGATCGGTGTCGACACGGGCGGCTCCAACGTGCAGTTCGCGGTGAACCCCGACAGCGGCGAGATGGTCATCATCGAGATGAACCCGCGGGTCTCGCGCTCCTCGGCGCTGGCCTCGAAGGCCACGGGATTTCCAATCGCCAAGGTCGCGGCCAAGCTCGCCGTCGGTTACACGCTCGACGAGCTGGACAACGACATCACGCGCGTGACCCCGGCGTCGTTCGAGCCGACCATCGACTACGTGGTCACAAAAATCCCGCGTTTCACCTTCGAGAAGTTTCCGGGCGCCGAACCCATCTTGACGACCTCGATGAAGTCTGTGGGCGAGGCCATGTCGATCGGCCGCTGCTTCGCCGAGTCCTTCCAGAAAGCCCTGCGGTCTATGGAAACCGGGCTGACCGGCCTCAACGAGGTGGAAATCCCCGGGGTCGTCTCCGAGGACGGGACAGTGGACCGCGAGGAACTTCGCGTCCAGCTCGGCCGTTCGACCCCGGACCGGCTGCTCACGGTCGCACAGGCTTTGCGCTACGGCCTCGGCGTGGACGATATCGCTGAAGTCACCAAGATCGATCCGTGGTTCGTCCACCAAGTTGCAGAGATCGTGAATGCCGAGGACGACGTGCGGCGCGACGGTCTTCCCGAAGACGGCGCGGCGCTGCTGCGCCTCAAGAAACTCGGCTTTTCCGATGCCCGGCTGGCCGAACTGGCCGGCCTGAGCGAGCCTGAAGTCGCCGACCGGCGCGCCCAGGCGGCCCTTTGGCCGGTCTACAAGCGGATCGACACCTGCGCCGGTGAGTTTCCGTCGGCTACGCCATACATGTACTCGACCTACGAGGATGCTTACACACAGGCTGATGGCGCGCCGGCCGTGCAATGCGAGGCCGATCCCAGCGACCGCGACAAGATCATAATCCTGGGCGGCGGCCCCAACCGGATCGGTCAGGGTATCGAGTTCGATTACTGCTGCGTCCACGCCGCCTATGCGCTCGCCGAGGCGGGCATCGAAACGATCATGGTCAACTGCAACCCGGAGACGGTTTCGACCGATTATGACACCTCCGACCGTCTCTATTTCGAGCCGCTGACCGCCGAGGACGTGATCGAGATCGCCCGTGTCGAAAGCCGGCGCGGCCAGCTTTTGGGCGTGATCGTCCAGTTCGGCGGACAGACGCCGCTGAAGCTGTCGCACGCCCTGGCAGAGGCCGGAATTCCAGTCCTGGGCACCTCACCAGACGCCATCGACCTGGCCGAGGACCGCAAGCGTTTCCAAGGCCTGGTCACCAAGCTCGGCCTCAGGCAGCCCACCAATGGCACCGCAACGTCGGCCGAGGAAGCGCGGGCCGAGGCCGCGCGAATCGGCTACCCCGTCCTGATCCGGCCGTCCTACGTGCTGGGCGGGCGGGCGATGGAGATCGTCCACGACACCGCTCAGCTCGACCGTTACATCACCAGCGCCGTCCAGGTCTCGGGCCAAAATCCGGTGCTCATCGACAGTTACTTGCGCGACGCCATCGAGGTCGACGTGGACGCCGTCGCCGACGGCGAACAGGTCTGCATCGCCGGAGTCATGGAACATATCGAGGAAGCCGGCATCCACTCCGGCGACTCCGCCTGCGCGCTGCCACCGCACAGCCTGCCGGAGTCCGTCGTCGAGGAAATCGGCCGGCAGACGGAAATTCTCGCCAAGGCGCTCTCCGTGATCGGGCTGATGAACGTTCAATTCGCCGTACAGAATGGCGACGTCTACATCTTGGAAGTCAACCCGCGGGCCAGCCGCACCGTGCCCTTCGTCGCAAAGGCCACGGGGGTCCCGATCGCCAAGGTTGCAGCCCGTATCATGGCCGGTGCGCGGCTCGAGGAATTCGATCTATCCCGAACGCACAACGCCCACGTGGCGGTCAAGGAAACGGTCTTCCCCTTTGCCCGTTTTCCTGGCGTCGACGTGATGCTGGGCCCGGAAATGAAGTCGACCGGCGAGGTCATGGGGCTCGACCGGGATTTCGCCCGCGCCTTCCTGAAATCACAGATGGGCGCAGGCATCAGCCTGCCGCAGACGGGCCGGGTCTTCATTTCCGTCAGGGATTCGGACAAGGCCGCGATGACGCCGCTGGCGCGCGAGTTGAGCGACATGGGATTTCAACTGGTCGCGACCACCGGTACCGCCGATCACCTGGCCGGCGCGGGACTGCAGGTTGAGCGAATCAAAAAAGTCTACGAGGGCCGCCCTCACGTTGTCGATGCCATGATTTTGGGCTCGATCGCCCTGGTCTTCAACACGACCGAAGGGGGACAGGCGATCGCCGACAGCTTCAGTCTACGGCGCACCGCGCTGATCTATCAGATTCCCTATTACACGACGGTTTCCGGCGCCACGGCGGCGGTCATGGCGATCACCGCCCTGCGCGGTGGCCAACTTGAAGTCGCTCCCCTTCAGGCTTATTTTATGGGGTCGTTCTGAGGACAGGGCAAATTCCCGGCCGCGCCGTGGGAGTCCCACGGCGGCGGGGTTTTGATGCGGCTAAGGTTCGAGTTTCCGGTGATGAATCAGAGAATCCCAATCACGAAGCAGGGCTTGACCCAACTGGAAGAAGAGCTGAGGCAGCTAAAGTCTGTCGCTCGGCCAGAAGTGATTCGTGCCATCGCGGAAGCGCGCGAACACGGCGACCTTTCGGAAAATGCCGAATACCACGCGGCGCGCGAACGCCAGAGCTTCATTGAAGGCCGGTTGGCCGTGCTGGAGGACGGGATTTCCCGTTCGGAGGTGATCGACGTCAGCGGGCTGTCCGGCGACACGGTCAAGTTCGGCGCCACCGTGAGCCTGATCGACGAAGATACCGACGAAAAACTCACCTATCAGTTGGTGGGCGAGCTGGAAGCCGATGTAAAGGACGGGCGCATGGCGATCAATGCGCCTTTGGCGCGGGCCTTGATCGGCAAGATGGTCGGCGAATCCGTCGAGGTCATCACCCCCAACGGCGAGAAGATATACGAGATCCTCAAAATAAAGTTCGTGTGATGGTCCTTCCACGGCCGCACGGCGGCGGCCCGGGACAAGCGCCGAAAGCCCGACGGATGACACGACCCCCGTTTCGCCAAACCACCGAACAGCGAAAATGCCGCATCGCCTGGTTCGATAGCCGGCTCTAGGCGCCGGCCTCCGCCTCGTCCGGATCGATTGGGATACCCGGTTGCCATTTGGCCGTGCGGATAACCTGAATCGTCTGCACGGTGGCCACGTGCGGGGCGGTGGTGAGCCGAGTCGTCAGCTCGTTCTCGTGCGCCGTGTTGTGTGCCACGATCTTGAGCACGAAGTCGTGCGGCCCGCGGGCCATGTGGCATTCGCGCACCTCCGGTAATTCGGTCATGGCCCGTTCGAACGCGGTGAGGACGGCCTCGGACTGATTGTCCAGCCCGACGAGCGCGTAAAACGTGACTTCGTAGCCGATGCGCTCGCCGTCCAGATCGGCGTTATAGCCGCGGATGAAGCCGGCCTCTTCCAAGGCACGCACGCGGCGCAGACAGGGTGGAGCGGAAATTCCCGCCCGTTTGGCCAGCGCCACATTCGTAATTCGGCCTTCGTCCTGGAGATCCCGGAGAATCTTCAAATCGATTCGGTCAAGCTTGACGCGGCGCATGTTAACTTCCGTTTTGGGCACGATTGTTGTGGCGCACAGGGCCTCTCGCGAAATGATATTACCCGCCGCCCCGGCCGCCGCCAAGTGCCGCCGGCCCGGTTCGCAAGCATCGCCCCGAGGCCCGAGGGCCATCTGTTTGGAGTCTGTGCCGACTCGCCGGCCGGGCCGCTTGAAGGTGCCGGCCAATGACCGTATCTAGGGGGACATGAACGCACCGCCCAGGATCCGCACGGCCATGTCGCAAAACCATCACAGCAAAGTCTTGATCCTCGGGTCCGGCCCCGCAGGCTACACTGCCGCCGTTTACGCGGCGCGCGCCAATCTCGCGCCCATGCTGGTCTCGGGCCTGGAGGAAGGCGGTCAGCTCTCGATCACCACGGACGTCGAAAACTATCCCGGTTTCGCGGAAACGATCCAGGGGCCTTGGCTGATGGAGCAGATGAAGGTGCAGGCCGCGAACGTCGGGACGCAGACGATGTCCGACGTGATAGTCGACGTGGACCTGCAGGAACGGCCATTCCGCTGTACCGGCGATTCGGGCGCCATCTATACCGGCGATACGCTGGTCATCGCGACCGGCGCTCAGGCCCGCTGGCTGGGTCTGCCGGGCGAAGCCAAATTCCGCGGCTTCGGGGTTTCGGCCTGCGCCACCTGCGATGGGTTCTTCTTTCGGGACAAGGTGGTCGCGGTGGTGGGCGGCGGCAATACGGCCGTCGAGGAGGCCATGTTCCTGACCAACTTCGCCCGCAAGGTGACCCTCATTCACCGCCGCGACGCCCTGCGGGCCGAGCAGATTCTCCAGGATCGGCTGTTCCGCAACGAGAAAATCGAGGTTCTATGGGACCACGTGACGGACGACGTGGTGGGAACCGACGCGCCGCTCGGCGTGACCGGCATCTTGGTCCGCAACGTCAAATCGGGCGCCGTGCAGGAGCTCGCCGTGGACGGCATGTTCGTCGCCATCGGGCACGACCCGGCGACCCAGCTGTTCCGCGGGCAGCTCGATATGGACGCCGAGGGCTACATCGTCACGAACCCGGATTCGACGGCGACCGGCGTGCCGGGTGTTTATGCCGCCGGGGACGTGCGCGACAAGGTTTTCCGGCAGGCCGTCACCGCCGCCGGTATGGGTTGCATGGCGGCGCTGGAGGCGGAAAAGTTCCTCGCCGAACAAGGGACCTCCGAGGTTCAGGCGGCGCAATAGACGGGCAGCGGTGCCAGCGGAGACTTTTCAGAAACAGTTGCCTATACTCCCGCCCGCGGAACGCGAACCCGCCTCGGGTCCGCGGAGGTTTCGCAGTGGATGCCTACGGCGCGCCTGACGGCTGTTAAGGGACGCAGATCATGGATTGGGACAAGCTGCGCATCTTTCACGCGGTCGCGGAAGCCGGCAGTTTCACGCACGCCGGCGAGAAGCTGAACCTCAGCCAGTCGGCCGTCAGCCGCCAGGTCAGCGCGCTCGAAGAGAGCCTTCGCGTGCCCCTATTCCATCGCCACGCGCGCGGGCTCATTCTCACCGAACAGGGCGAGGTCCTCTACCGCACCGCGCACGAGGTGTTCGGCAAGCTGGCCATAACCCAAGCCCTCCTGTCCGAGAGCAAGGACAGGCCGCGCGGGCCGCTCAAGATCACCACGACGGTGGCATTCGGCTCCACCTGGCTGGCACCCCGAATGTACGAGTTCCTCGAAATCTACCCGGAGATCGAGGTCCATCTGATCCTGTCGGACAAGAACCTCGATCTCGGCATGCGCGAAGCCGACGTCGCCATTCGGCTGACCCCGCCCACCCAGGCGGAGCTCATCCAGCGCCATCTCTTCACCGTCCACATGCACATTTTCGCTTCGCCGGCCTACATCAAGCGCAACGGCATGCCGATGACGCCCGAAGATCTGGACAAGCACCGGATCGTGGTTTACGGCCACGACGCCAGCCCGCCGGTGCCGGACGTCAACTGGCCCTTGCGCGTGGGCCGCAAGAAGAAGGAACTGCGCACGCCGGCCATGACCGTCAACAATGTCTATGCTGTCATGCGAGCGGTTCAGAGCGGGGCCGGCCTGGGGGCGCTGCCGGGGTATATGTCCCAAGACGGCAACGAGCTGGTTCGCGTTCTGCGCGAGATCGACGGGCCACAGATCGACGGCTTTTTCGTTTATCCGGAGGAATTACGCACGTCCAAGCGCATAACCGTGTTCCGGGATTTCCTGCTGGGAAAGATCGCCGAATCCCATTTTTAGGGCAAATCGCCTGATCGAGGCCCGGCAATCGCGGCTGCGCAGGTCAGCTATGCGCCAACCGCATGCCTCAATGCGACTATTTTCTTGTAATCAAACCGGCCAAACTCTATTTTGAGACTGTGGATGTTGCATTGCAGCATCGCACGGCTTCCGGCGCTCTTTCGCTGGAAGCGTGTTCGGGTTTAGGGCCTGGACACATCAGGGTCTTCGGATCCTACGTCTCCCAGACGTAAAGCCTCCCTGTTCAACTCGCCGGGCCTTCGGGCCCGGTCTTTTTTGTTTGTCAATGGGTTGTGCGAGATTACTGATGCCGTTGCGGCCGAGCACAACCTCGCTTTTTGCTGTTGCGGACGGTACTCGGACGGTTAGGGTGCCGTTTCGCGCCCATTTCGTCGCCCCTGGCGCAGGTGCCGCCAGCCATCAATCGAGCGCAGGTGACCGTTTAATCGGCTGACCGACCTGCCCGGCCGGCCGGGGCACCGCCCCCCACCGGCCTCGCGCGCTAGTGCTATACGGCTGTCAATTATACAGCGGTTTCATGCGGCTTTTCGGCTGACGC
>JAZFZX010000170.1:0-4946 GCA_036444135.1 Kiloniellales bacterium
GCGAAGGCGTAGCTGGACAGCGACAGGGAGGCCCCCAGCAGCAGCGGCCCCACTGTCAGAAGCGCCCAAAAAACGAGGAAGCGAAGCACCAGGGAGCGCGGCTGGGACACCCGCCAGATGGTGTTGAGGCCGCCGGTGATGGTGTTGAGCAGCAGCACGGCCACCACCGCCAAGCCGACGATGCCGACACCGGTCATCCTGCTGGCGTTGTCGAGAAAGGTGGCGAAGTGGTCGTTGACTGCCAGACCGGCCTCGCCCGGAAGGTTTTCAAACAGCAGGAGTTGCAACTTCTCACGCGCGCGTTCGAATGTATCGAAGGCCGACATGGCGGCGACACTGATGGTCAACAGCGGAACCAGCGCCAAAAGCGATGAGTAGCTGAGCGCGGCCGCCGTCAGCAGGCTGCCGTCGGACAGGAATCGCCGGCCGCTATAGACCAGGACCCGGCCAACATCGGCCAGGCGTGAGATGACAAGAGGCGCTTGCATGGCCCATTTCTCCTTGTGCCGCACCGCCGCGGATTGCCGGCACCATCATAGGCGAAAGGCGCGGAAAATCGATGCCTCCGGCACCGCGCGGCAGTTTGACCCTACGGAACGTTCGTGTAGGATGCGGCCAGTTTCGGCGCGAAATTACCACACAATGCGAGGGGTAATGGCGGATCGCGAAGGCCTTATGACCGGCAAGCGCGGACTCATCATGGGCGTCGCCAATGACCGGTCCATCGCCTGGGGTATCGCCCGCGCCGCCCATGCCCATGGCGCCGAACTCGGCTTCACATTTCAGGGAGAGGCGCTGGAAAAGCGCGTGCGACCCCTGGCACAATCTATCGGCTCGGACACGGTGGTGCCCTGCGATGTCGCCGACGACGAGAGCATTGACGGCGTCTTCCGGACGATCGAAGAGCGTTGGGGAAAATTGGACTTCCTGGTCCACGCTATCGCCTATTCGGACAAGGACGAGCTCAAGGGCCAATACCTCAACACCAGCCGCGACAACTTCCTCCGCAGCCTGGACATCTCCTGCTACAGCTTCACGGCGGTCGCCCAACGCGCCGTTCCCCTGATGCGCGAGGGCGGCAGTCTGCTGACTATGACCTATTTCGGCGCCGAGCGGGTGATGCCCCATTACAACGTCATGGGCGTGGCCAAGGCCGCGCTCGAGGCCAGCGTGCGGTATCTGGCCAGCGACCTGGGCAAGGACGGCATCCGGGTCAACGCCGTGTCCGCGGGACCGATCAAGACCCTGGCGTCGTCGGGCATCGGCGACTTCCGCTACATCCTGAAGTGGAACGAGTACAACTCGCCGCTCAGGCGCAATGTCACCTTGGACCAGGTCGGCGGGGCGGCGGTCTATCTCCTGTCGGATCTTTCGACGGGCGTGACCGGCGAAGTGCACCACGTGGACTGCGGCTACCACGTGGTCGGGATGGTGGCCGTGGACGCCGCCCCGCAGATCTCCCAGCTCCTGCAAGGCCTGTCACCGGAGCCGTGAGCACAGGCCCGAAAGACCGCCGCAGCGCACGCCCTTGGCACGCTGTGACAGGAAATACCCATGCCAGGTAACAGTTTCGGACACACCTTTCGGTTTACCACCTGGGGCGAAAGCCACGGGCCGTCGATCGGCTGCGTGGTCGACGGGGTGCCGCCGCGCATCGCGCTGGGCGAAGACGACATCCAGCCGTGGCTCGACCGCCGCCGGCCGGGTCAGTCGCGTTACACCACCCAGCGACGCGAGCCCGACCAGGTGCGCATCCTCTCGGGCGTCTTCGAGGGTCAGACCACCGGCGCGCCCATCGCGCTGGTGATCGAAAACGTGGATCAGCGCCCGCGGGATTACAGCGAGATCTCGGAGAAGTTCCGCCCCGGCCACGCCGACTACACCTATTGGAAGAAGTACGGATTGCGCGATTACCGGGGCGGCGGACGCGCCTCGGCACGCGAGACGGCCATGCGCGTCGCCGCCGGCGGGGTCGCCCGCAAGGTGCTCGATCATCTGCTGGACCAGCCGCTCGCCATACGCGGCGCTCTGATCCAGATCGCCGACCTGGTCATCGACCGCGAGCGCTGGGATTGGGACGAGGTAGGCCGCAACCCCTTCTTTTCGCCGGACCCCGGGATCGTCGAAAGCTGGGCCGATCTTCTCGACCGGACCCGCAAGTCCGGTTCGTCGGCCGGCGCGGTGATCGAGGTGGTGGCCAGCGGCATGCCGGCCGGGCTGGGCGAACCGGCCTACGACAAGCTCGACGCCGACCTGGCCAAGGCCATGATGAGTATCAATGCCGTCAAGGGCGTCGAGATCGGCGCCGGGTTCGGGGCGGCTGTCCTCCGCGGCGAAGACAACGCCGACGAAATGCGTATGGAGGGCGACCGTGTCGTGTTCCTGTCGAATTCGGCCGGCGGCGTGCTCGGCGGAATCTCCACCGGCCAGGATCTGGTGGCCCGCTTCGCCGTCAAGCCGACCAGCTCCATCCTCACCCCGCGCAAGACGGTCAACATGTCCGGCGAGAACACGGAGATCTCGACCAAGGGCCGCCACGATCCCTGCGTCGGCATCCGCGCCGTACCCGTCGGCGAGGCCATGATGGCCGTCGTCCTGGCCGATCACCTGCTGCGTCACCGGGCGCAGGTGGGGTTGTAGGCCGCGAACCCTTTGGCCGAACCCGCCTCCGGCCGGCGGCAAGGTCGAGGAGCCCAGGAGTGCCCCCAAGCAACGACCTGAAGAACGCCATGGACGAGTGCCTCGTGCGCTATGGCGGCGACCTCTACCCCGAGATCGTCGTGGCCGCCAAGGGCGCCTGGGTGCGCGACAGCGCGGGCCGGGAGATCCTGGATTTCACGTCCGGCCAGATGTGCGCGACCGTGGGCCACAGCCATCCGGCCGTGGTCGCGGCGATCAAGGAGAGCGCCGAGCAGGCGATCCACCTATTCTCCGGCATGATTCCGGAGAGCGTCGCCCGGTTGGCCCGCAAAATCGCGGACCTGGTGCCGCGTCCGCTCAAGCGTTCCTTGTTGGTGAGCACCGGCAGCGAGAGCAACGAGGCGGCCCTCAAGATGGCCAAGCTCATCACCGGCGGCTTCGAGGTGGTGGGCTTGGGCGGCTCCTGGCACGGCGTGACGAGCGCCGCTGGAGCTGCGTCGTTTGCCAGCGACCGGCGGGGCTACGGTCCGACCGTCCCCGGAGTCTTTGCGCTGCCGGAGCCCAACGCCTACCGCTGCCCCATCGAGCATTGCCGCGAGCGCTGCGACATGACTTGCCTCAAGGTCGGCCTGCAGTTGTTCGACATGCAGACGTCCGGCGCGCGCGCCGCCCTGATCGCCGAACCGGTCCTCAGCGCCGGCGGCGTGATCGTACCACCACCCGGCTATTTCGAGACGGTCCGCGAGGCCTGCCGGGCGCGCGGTATGCTCCTGATCTTCGACGAGGCGCAGACCGCGTTCGGGCGGCTTGGCGCACCCTTCGCTGCCACGAAGCTGGGCGTCGTTCCAGACATCATGACCGTCTCGAAGACCCTGGGCGGCGGCATCCCGCTGGCCGCGACGATCACCAGCGACGAAATCGAGCAAACGGCCCATGAACGGGGTTTCGCCCACTATACCTCGCACGTCTCAGATCCTCTGCCCGCCGCCGTGGGCCTCGCGGTGATCGAGACCATCGAACGGGAGAGCCTGGTCGAACGGGCCGGCGAGTTGGGCGCCTACCTGAGGGCCGGTCTCCTCGACCTGCAGCAGCGTTACGAGGCGATCGGCGAAGTGCGCGGCGAAGGCCTGCTGCTCGGCGTGGAACTGGTCAAGGACCGCGAGAGCCGCGAGCCCCATCACGAACTGGGCGCGCGGACCACCCGGCGCTGCCTCGAACTTGGTCTCAGCATGAACATCCGGCGGCGGCCGGAGCGCGGCTCGGTGTGGCGCATCGCCCCGCCCCTGACCGTGACCCGTGAAGAGATCGATACGGCGCTGCAGATTCTCGACCGGGCGCTCGGCGAAACCCTGGATGAGATGGCGCGCGGCAGCGGCGCCTGACCCATCAGCGCACCTCACCCTAGCGCCGGAACAGCGCCACCAGCTCCAGATGCGCGGACCAGGGAAACTGGTCCAGAGGAGCGACCTCCACCAGATCGAAACCACCGTCCACCAAAATGCGCGCGTCGCGGGCGAAGGTCTGGGGATTGCACGACACGGCGACGGCCGCCGGCACGCGCGACGCCGCCAATTGTTCGGCCTGCGGGCGAGCCCCGACGCGCGGCGGGTCGAAGACCACGCAGTCGAAGCGCGCGAGCTCGTCGGCCGTCAATGGCCGGCGGGCAAGGTCGCGGCACGCCGCCTCGATCCGTCCGGCCAGACCGGACTGCCGCACTGCGGTCTCCAGGGCGTCCAGCGCCGCGGCGTCGCCCTCGGCGGCATAGACCTGCGCCCGCCCTGCCAGGGCGAAGGCGAAGGGGCCGCAGCCAGCGTAGAGATCAGCCACCCGTGCCGCAGCTTCCGGAAGGCGCTCCAAGACCGCCTCGACCAAGGCGGCTTCACCCTCCGCCGTGGGTTGCAGGAAGGCGCCCGGCGGCACGGCGACCGGCACGCCTGAGAAGCGGACCACCGGTCGCCGGCGTTCGGCGATCGGCTCGGGTTTCAGTTCGGGCACGACACCCGCAGGGTGCCAGCTCACGCGCGCCAGGTCCTGCTGCTCGGCGAACGCTGCCAGCGACTCGCGGGCCGCCAGCGCCGGCGCCCGCGGGGTGCACACCAGAACGTCCATCCCGCTGTCGCTCAGGGTCAGGGTGACGGCGGCCCGCTCGCCCTTGTTCAGCAGCGTTTCGAGGGCCGCGCGCAGAGGCGCCAGAAGCATCATGAGCCGCGGGTGCAGAATGAGGCACTGGGTCACGTCGACCACGGCGTGGCTGCGCGCCTCGTGAAAGCCCAGACGCACGCCGCCGCCGTTCTTTACCGCCGCCA
>JAZFZX010000171.1:0-10019 GCA_036444135.1 Kiloniellales bacterium
TTGACGACCTGGGCAACCTCTTCGGTGGTTTGGGCGAAGGCGACCGCGTCGGGCGGGTGGCTGGGGTGATAGGCCTCGGCGTGCCCGTGCTGATCGCGGACCGCGGCCGACGTGGAAAGCCGGTCGCCCAGGAACGCCCGCAGGTCCTGGATCACAGGGTCGTTGTGGCCAATGGCAGCCGCTTCGCCCTGAGCACTCATGGCCCATCCTCTCTTCCGCGGGTCGCGGCGGGGGCGCACTATAGCAGCATAAGAGGAGCCTGGCTGTCCCTTCTTTCGCGGCAAGCCGCGCCGGGTGCTAGCCTGCGCGGCAGGACCATCGAACCGGACCAACGGGGGGAGACCCTGCATGACAGAACGCATGATCGTGCGCGGCCGCTGGCTGATCGTGGATTGCGAGACCTTCGTCGAGGACGGCGCCGTCCTGGTCGAAGACGAGGCCATCGCGGAGGTCGGCGCCTGGGCCGATTTGCGGAGCCGGCATCCCGAGGCCCACGTCATCGGCTCCGAGTCCACCGCGGTGCTGCCCGGCCTGATCAACGCCCATCACCACAGCGCCGGGGCGACCGCCCTGCAGCACGGCATACCCGACCTGCTGCTGGAGCCGTGGCTGCTGATGCACGCGCGCATGCGCCAAGGCGATCCCTACCTGGACACGCTGTTGAGCGCCGCACGGCTGCTCAGGACGGGCGTGACCAGCGTAGTCGAAGTGCACAGCGGCCTCGGCACGCCGGACGCCTATGCCGAGACCTGCCGCCGGGCGCTCACCGCCTACGACGAGGCCGGCATCCGGGTCGCCTTCGCCGCCGGCATGCGCGACCAGGGCTACCTGGTGCACGGAAAGGACGGCGACACGGCGTTCCTGGCAACCCTGCCTGCGGACTTGCGCGCGGAGGCGGAGGCCAGGTTGCCGGCCCCCGGGACGCTGGACCAGCAGGATTACTTCGCGATCATCGAAGACCTGTATGGCGCTTACCGGAACCACCCGCGCATCGATGTCTGGTTCGCGCCGCCGGGGCCGCCGTGGGTCTCCGACGGCTTTCTCCAGGCCATCGCGGAGCAGGCCGAGGCCCTCGACACCGGCGTCCAGACCCACCTCGAGGAGTCGTTCTACGAAAAGCTCCACGGCCCCCGTGAATACGGCCGGGCGACGCTGTCGCACCTGAAGGCGCTGGGCGTGCTCGGCCCGCGCTTCTCGATCGCCCACGGGGTCTGGCTGAGCGATCCCGAGGTCGACATGCTGGCCGAGAGCGGCGCGGCGCTGAGCCACAACCCAAGCTCGAACCTGCGGCTCAGGGCAGGCATCGCGCCGCTGAACGCACTGCGGGCCGCCGGCGCTACGGTCGCCCTGGGCATGGACGGCACCACCCTCGACGACGACGAGGACATGTTCACCGAAATGCGGCTCGCCCTGCGGCTCCACCGCCCGCCGGCCCTGGACGCGCCGGCCCCCAGCCCCAGCGACATTTTCGACCTCGCAACGCGCGGCGGCGCCAGTCTGATGCGCGCGGAGACGCGCCTCGGCCGGCTGGCCGCCGGCTATCTGGCGGACCTGGTGGTCATCGACCTCGGGCGCCTCTGCTGGCCCTGGGTCGCGCCCGAAGCCGCGCCGCTCGACCTGCTGGTCTACCGCGCCCAGGCCGGCGACGTGGACACCGTTCTCGTGGGCGGCCGGGTGGTGGTGCGGGACGGGCGGCCGTGCCTGTTCGACGTGGCGGCCGCGGGCCGCGAACTCGCCGGCCGGCTCGCCGGCACGCCGTTTCCCAGCGAAGCTGTGGCTTATGCCGAACGCTTGCTGCCACACCTGGAAGCCTATTACCGGTCCTGGGACCACGGGCGCCCGGCGCCCTATACCGCCTACAACTCCCGCTGCTGAAGGGAGGTTTGGAATCGGCCCGTCACCGCGGGCTTACGCAATCGTGAATTCAGCTTTGGGACCGCGCACCCCATAACGGTAGGGCGCGCGCTCGGCGTGCTTCGCCCGAGCGGGCCGGATCGAGACAAGGAACGGAAAAACGATGATAGCGATCAGACATCTATTGGCGGCGGCGGTGTTCGCCGCGGCCGGCGCGACCGGCCTTGCGGCCCACGCCGGCGAGGTGGTCAAGCAAGGCGCCTTCTACGACGGCCCCCACGCCCCGGGGCACAAGGTGAGCGGCCAGGCCCAGGTGGTCCAGAACGCCGACGGCAGCTATGAAGTGCACCTGTCCGACTTCGTCTCGGACGACGGCCCCGACGTCTACATCATCCTGAGCACGGCCGAACAACCCACAAAGGACGCGCACATCAAGGGTTCCACCTGGGTGCCGCTGGGCCTGCGGACCGCGCTGACCGGCGATCAGTCCTACCCGGTGCCGGCCAACGTGAATGTCGAGGACTACAAGTCCGTGGGCATCTGGTGCAAACAATATTCGGTGCTGTTCGGCGCCGCCGCACTGGAATAGCGCAAGACCTGACCCCTTTCTTAGGAACTCTCACCCTTCGAAGCATGGGTGCGGGGCGGAGGTTTGAGCATTCGCCCCCTATAACGAGGCCGCGGCGCGGGCCGCCTGGTCGTAGAGCCCGGAGAGCGCGCGCAGCAGGCCCGCGGCGTCACCGATCTCGCGGTTGAGATCCGGCCCGGCCTCGCCCGTGACGGCGCCGAACGCCGCCATCAAACAGTTCTCGCGCACTTGGCGATAGCGCTCGCAGGCCGCGCGGCCGGCCTTGGTGGTGGCATAAAGCGTCTCCTTGCCGCTGCGCCGGCCGGCCACCAAACCGCCGCGCACGAGCTTCCGCAGCGCGTAGGACACGGTGTGGCTGTCCTCGACGTTGAGCACGAAGCAGATGTCCGCCAGCTTTTTGTCCCTCGCGCGGTGGTTGATCGAGTGCAGCACCATGACGTCGAGCGGGCCGAGGTCGCCGCCGCCCGCCGCCGCCATGCAGCGGACGATCCAGCGCTCGAAGGCGTTGGATGCGACGATCAGGCCGTATTCGAACTCCGACAACTCGGTCGAGCGTTCCGAGACCAGATGGGCCGAGGAGACGATCGGGCGCTTGGAGTCCCGCTTGCGGCTCATGACCCCGCCTCTCCTCCGGCGGTGCCGGCCTCCGGCGGCCCGAAGCCGCCGCCGCCCGGCGTTTCGATCACGATGGCGTCGCCCGCGCCCATTTCCGTCTTGTCGGTGCCGGACAGTGCGTACTCGGTGCCGTCGGCCCGCTCCACCCAGTTGCGGCCGCGTGCGCCCGGCTGGCCGCCGGCGACCCCGAAGGGCGCCACCTCGCGGTGGCTGGACAGGATGGCGGCGGTCATGGGTTCGCGGAACCTGAGGCGCCGGCGCGCACCGTCCCCGCCGCGCTGGCGGCCCGCCCCGCCGGAGCCGCGGCGGATCTCGAAACTCTCGACCAGCACCGGGAAGCGCCATTCCAGAACCTCCGGGTCGGTCAGGCGCGAATTGGTCATGTGGGTATGGATCGCGTCTGTGCCGTCGAAATCAGGCCCGGCGCCAGAGCCGCCGCAGATGGTCTCGTAGTACTGATAGCGCTCGTTGCCAAAGGTCAGGTTGTTCATGGTGCCCTGGGCCCCGGCCATCACGCCCAGCGCGCCGTAGAGCGTGTCGGTGATGATCTGGCTGGTCTCCACGTTGCCCGCCACCACGGCGGCCGGATAGCGAGGGTTGAGCATGGAACCCTCGGGGATCACGATATCCAGCGGCTTGAGGCAGCCCTCGTTCATCGGGATCTCGTCCTCCACCAGGGTGCGGAAGACGTAGAGCACGGCGGCGCGGCACACCGCCGAGGGGGCGTTGAAGTTGTTCGGCTGCTGCGGGCTGCTGTCCGAGAAGTCGATCACGGCGCTGCGCGCGGCCTTGTCGATCCGGATGGTGACCGCGATCTGCGAACCGTCGTCGAGCGGATAGGTGAAACGGCCGTCCTTTAGCACGTCCAGCACCCGGCGCACCTGTTCCTCCGCGTTGTCCTGAACGTGGCGCATATAGGCGTGCACCACGTCCAGGCCGAAGTGATCGACCATCTTGCGCAGTTCCCGGACGCCCTTCTCGTTGGCCGCGACCTGGGCCTGCAGGTCGGCCATGTTCTGTTTGGGGTTGCGCGCCGGATAGGCGCCCGAAGCGAGCAGGTCGAGGGTCTCCTGCTCGCAGAAGCGGCCCCGCTCGACCAGCGTGAAATTATCGATCAGCACGCCCTCCTCCTCCACCGTGCGGCTGTCGGGCGGCATGGAGCCAGGCGTGATGCCGCCGACATCGGCGTGATGGCCGCGCGAGCCGACGAAGAACAGGATATCGCCGCCGCCGCCACTGCCGCCGCCACTGCCACCATCGAACACCGGCGTGATCACCGTGATGTCCGGCAGATGAGTGCCGCCGTTGTAGGGCGCGTTGAGCATGTAAACATCGCCCGGTGCCATGGCGCCCCGGCGATCGCGGATGACCGCGCGGACCGACTCGCTCATGGAACCCAGGTGCACCGGCATGTGCGGCGCGTTGGCCACCAGATTGCCCTCCGGCGTAAAGAGGGCGCAGGAGAAGTCGAGCCGCTCCTTGATGTTCACCGAGTAAGCGGTCTTCTCGAGGGTCGAGCCCATCTGCTCGGCGATCGACATGAACAGGTTGTTGAAGATCTCGAGCATCACGGGATCGACGTCGGTGCCCACCGCCGCGGTGCGCTCGAGCGGTCGCACGCGGGTCAGCACCAGGTGGTCGCGGTCGCTCAGCTCGGCCCGCCAGCCGGGCTCGACCACGGTGGTGCTGGTCGGCTCGATGATGACCGCCGGACCATCTATGAGGTCGCCGGGCAACAGGTCGACGCGCTGGAAGACCGGCGTGTCCTGCCAGCGGTCCTCGGCATAGAGCCGGCCACGCGCGCGCGCCTCTAGCGGCGTCGTGCGCGGCGCCTTGTCCAGAACCGGGTCCTCGACGGCCTCGGTGGCGCCGACCACCTCCACGGAAACCGCCTCGACGATGTGGCCCTTGCCGGGCATGACGAAGCCGTAACGCTGGCGGTGCGCCGCCTCGAAGCCGTCGATGACTTCGGCCAGGCTGCCGAAATCGACCATCAGCGGCGTGTCGCTGCCCTCGTAGCGCAAGTGAACCTTGCGCTTGAGACTAATGCGGGCCGGCTCGATCCGCTGGGCGCGCATTTCGGCGGTGCCATCCGCGCCGAGCTCCGCAAGGGCCGGGCCGAGGTCGTCCAGCAGCGCAGCCTCCAGCGGCCGTTCGATCGCCCGCTCGCGCAGCGTCCTGAGATCGGCGAGCCCCATGCCGTAGGCCGACAGCACGCCGGCGAAGGGATGCAGGAAAATCCTGGTCATGCCGAGCGTATCGGCGATGTCGCAGGCATGCTGGCCGCCGGCCCCGCCGAAACAGCAGAGCGTGTATTCGGTGACGTCGTAGCCGCGCTGGATCGAGATCTTCTTGATGGCGTTGGCCATGTTCTCTATGGCGATGCGGCGGAAGCCGTCGGCCACCTGCTCGGGCGTGCGTTCGTCGCCGGTGGCCTCGCGGATCTTCGCCGCCAGGGCGGCGAACCTCTCGGTCACCACATCGGCGTCGAGGGGCTGGTCGGCGCCGGGCCCGAAGACCGGCGGAAAGAATTCCGGCACGATGCGCCCCAGCATGACGTTGCAGTCGGTCACCGCCAGCGGCCCGCCGCGCCGGTAACAGGCCGGCCCCGGATTGGCCCCCGCAGACTCCGGGCCGACCCGGTAGCGGGCGCCATCGAAGTGCAGGATCGAGCCGCCGCCGGCCGCCACCGTGTGGATCTGCATCATGGGCGCGCGCACGCGCACGCCCGCTACCAACGTCTCGAAGGCGCGCTCGTATTCGCCGTCGTAGTGAGCCACGTCGGTCGACGTGCCGCCCATGTCGAAGGTGATGATCTTGTCGAAGCCGCCCATGGCCGAGGTGCGGACCGCGCCGACGATGCCGCCGGCCGGGCCGGAGAGGATCGAATCCTTGCCCTGGAACAATCTTGCGTCGGTCAGCCCGCCGTTCGACTGCATGAACATGAGCCGCACGTCGCCGACATCGCCGGCCACCTGGTCCACGTAGCGGCGCAGGATGGGCGAGAGATAGGCATCGACCACGGTGGTATCGCCGCGGCTGACCAGCTTCATCAGCGGGCTCACCTCGTGGCTGACCGATACCTGGGTGAACCCCGCGGCCCTGGCCAGCGCGGCCACCCGGCGCTCGTGCTCCGGAAAGCGGTAACCGTGCAGGAATACGATCGCGGCGGAACGGAAGCCGGCGGCAAAGACCGCCTCGAGGTCGCGCCGGGCCTGAGCCTCGTCCAGCGCCTCCAGCACCTCGCCCTCGGCGGTCACGCGCTCGCCCACCTCGACGACGCGTTCGTAGAGCAGCTCCGGCAGTTCGATCTTGCGGTCGAACAGGCGCGGCCGGTTCTGGTAGGCGATGCGCAGCGCGTCGCGAAATCCCCGGGTGATCACCAAGAGCGTGCGTTCGCCCTTGCGCTCCAGAAGCGCGTTGGTGGCAACGGTAGTGCCCATCTTGATGGCATCGATGACCTCGGCCGCGATCACATCGCCGCGGCCGAGTGCCAGCAGCTCGCGGATGCCCTGGATGGCCGCGTCGCGATACTGCTCGGGATTTTCCGACAACAACTTGTGAGTGAGCAGCCCGCCGTCCGGGTGGCGCGCAACGACGTCGGTAAAGGTGCCGCCGCGGTCGATCCAAAACTGCCAACCTTGGCGAGGACCGGACTGCGCGTCCTCGCCGCCGAAATCCCGGCCCCCGTGCACCATGGTCCCCTCACTCCCTCGAGCCAAAATTACATCGAGAGAAAATATAGATAAATTATCTATAAACTGTCAATGTTATATTCACGCCGGGCTCGCGGTTCTGTGGCTTTGCCGGTACCGGGACGCTGTGCCAGACTGCGGCCGTGCATCGCGTTGAACATCTGAAAGGCAGAGCGGCCCGTGCAGGCATGGCGCAGGCGATTCTTCCTACTCTTGATCTTGGTGCTGTTCGCCGGGCCGCTGGCCGCGGCCGCTACCGGGCTGGCCGAGGTGCGTAACGACTGGCGGACGGCGAGCCGCGACAGCGCCGGGATCGCACCGGACCCGGCGGCGGCGCCCGAGGCCATTATCCAAGTGTACGGCGCGCGGGCCTTCGGGTGGCGCGGCGCCTTCGCCGTGCATACCTGGATATCCGCCAAACCGGCGGGCGCCCCCGGCTATACCGTCTATCAAGTGGTCGGCTGGCGCTACTGGCAGAGCGGTCACGCGCTATCGGTGCAGCACGACATCCCCGACCGCCGCTGGTACGGCGCCATGCCGGAGCTTTACCTGGACCTACGCGGTCCGCGGGCCGAAGGGCTGATCGGCCGCATCGAGGCGGCGGTCGAGCGCTACCCCTACGACGGCCTCTACCGGACCTGGCCCGGGCCCAACTCGAACACCTTCACGGCCTTCGTGGCGCGCGCCGTGCCGGAGCTCGGCCTGGAGCTGCCGCCGACCGCGGTCGGCAAGGATTATTTGGGGAGCGCCACCTTCGCCGCGCCCAGCCCCAGCGGCAGCGGCTACCAGGTCTCGCTGTTCGGACTCCTGGGCATCCTGGCGGCCGTCGACGAGGGCCTGGAGATCAACCTGCTGGGCCTCACCTTCGGGCTCGACCCGCTGGATTTCGCGGTCAAGCTGCCGGGCCTGGGCCGGTTGCCGGCGCTCAACACGGCAACACCGGACGGGCTTGCCGAGGCCGACACGCCGTGAAATAAGCGGGCTCACGCAGCATGGGTCCGCGGCAATCACGGGTCGCGGCAGACACGGAGGAATTCCGCGCGTATGAGCATCTGGGGAAAGGTCCTCGGCGGGGCGGCGGGCTTCGCGATCGGCGGTCCGCTCGGCGCCATCCTCGGCACGGCAGCCGGGCACGCCGTCGACAAGATGCGCGACAGCACGCGTGAAGGCGGCGAAGACGCCACCACCAAGCGCCTCGCCTTTACGATCGGCGTCATCGTGCTCGGCGCCAAGATGGCGAAGGCCGACGGCGTGGTGAAGCACGTCGAGATCGGCGCCTTCAAAGAGGTCTTCCACATTCCGCCGGACGAGATGCAGAACGTCGGCCGTCTGTTCAATCAGGCGCGCCGCGACACCGCCGGATTCGAACCCTACGCCCGCCAGATCGGGCGCCTGTTCCGCGAAACCCCGGCGGTGCTCGAGGAGCTGCTCGACGGGCTGTTTCACATCGCCCGCGCCGACGGCGAGGTGGTGGCGGCGGAGCTGAATTACCTCCGGCAGGTGGCCGCGATCTTCGGCTTCGACGAGGACGACTGGGCCCGCATCCGGGCCGGCAACATGGGGCCGGATGCCGCCGACCCGTTTGAGATTCTGGGTGTCGATCGCAAGTCCTCCGACGCCGAGATCAAGGCGGCGCACCGCAAGCTGGCGGTGGAGAATCATCCGGACAAGCTGGTGGCCCAGGGCATGCCGCAGGAGTTCATCGACCTGGCCAACGAAAAGCTCGCTACCATCAACGCCGCCTACGACCGCGTCCGCGAGCAGCGCCGGGCGGGCTGAACCATGCGGGGGTTTGCTAAGCCGGCCGTCTCGACTCCCCGCTCCGCCGCGCCGGGACCAACGCGGCCAAGATCACGATGATGCTCCGAACCGTCGAGCGCCCGTCGCCCAACCATGACGCCAGGCCCGCAGGCCAGGCGGTCGATATTCTGCTGTTGCACTACACGGGCATGGAGAGCGCTACCGAGGCCCTCGAGCGCCTGTGCGACCCCGCAGCGCGGGTGAGTGCGCACCACTGCATCGACGAGGACGGCACCGTCTACCGGCTGGTCGACGAGGCCCGCCGCGCCTGGCATGCCGGCCAATCCTGCTGGGCGGGCGAGACGGACATCAACGCCCGCTCCATCGGCATCGAGCTGGTCAACCCGGGCCACGAGTTCGGCTATCGCGCCTTTCCCGCGCCACAGATAGCGGCGCTGGTCGCGCTCGCCACGGACATCCTCGCGCACCGACCGATCCCGCCGGAACGGGTGCTGGGCCACTCCGACGTGGCGCCCCTGCGCAAGCAGGACCCGGGCGAGCTGTTCGACTGGGCCGGGTTGGCGACCCAAGGGATCGGCCTGTGGCCGGCGCCTGTCGATCGGCCCGCAGCAAACCCGGAGGTGTCTGAAGTCCAGCATCAGCTGGCCCGCTACGGTTACGCGGTGCCCCGGCACGGCACCTTGGACGACGAGACCCGGGCCGTCGTCGCCGCCTTTCAGCGCCATTTTCGGCCCGCCGCGGTCACCGGGGAACCGGACGGCGAAACCGCTGCGCGCCTGCATTCGCTGCTCGCCCAGCTTGACGCCGGCGCAGTCGGCGCATAGGTAAAACCTGGGTCAGACGGCCGGATGGCCGCCGTCGTGTCCGGTTCGCCGGCCACGGGGGAGGAAAGTCCGGGCTCCACGGAAACACGGTGCCGGGTAACGCCCGGCGAGGGTGACCTTAGGGAAAGTGCCACAGAAAGCAAACCGCCGGCGCCGGCCATCCACGGATGCGCCTTCCGCCGGTAAGGGTGAAAGGGTGCGGTAAGAGCGCACCGCGTCCCCGGAGACGGGGACGGCAGGGCAAACCCCACCGGGAGCAAGACCGAGTAGGGGCGGCCGGCCGACCGCCGGGTCCATCGCGGCCCGGCGCCGGCCAGGCGGGTTTCCGCGCCGCCGCCCGGGTAGGTCGCGCGAGGCGTCCGGCAACGGGCGTCCCAGATGAATGGCCATCGCCCCGGCTGCCGCCGGGGAACAGAACCCGGCTTACAGGCCGTCTGACCCAATCGCCGAACCATGTGGGCCTTGCGTTCAAACGGAACAGGCCCGGCCCCCGCCCCTCATGCGATGTGACATCCTGCGGCCTTCTATTACTTGGCAGGACGGCTGTTTCCACCAAAAGAACGTAGCAAGAACAAACTTTTGCCACAATCTCCATCGAGATTCGATTTGTCGCTGACGTGTAGGGTGCCGTAAGAGATCTCCCCACTACATGTAGCGGCCACGATTAATGCTCCTAACCTC
>JAZFZX010000172.1:0-7605 GCA_036444135.1 Kiloniellales bacterium
TGTCTGCGCCGCAGGACCGGGGAACCGCTATTGCATTCGTGCAAGCGCCATTTCACACCGCCACCAGCCTGAATGCTCGGATTTCTGCCAATGACCCGAAGCGGTGGCTGCCATCAAGGATGGCCGCACCGCCTTGTCCTCCTTAAAGTGGGGCACTCCGCATGAGGCCCATGATGAAGCGGCGGACCGTACGAGAAAGCCATAAAGCCAGCTACGCGGATCCTATCAAGGTGGCGAAAGGCGCGTTTCTTTCGCCGACCGGGCGGGAAGACGTCTGGGATGGTCATCGCTGGCTCTGGGTTGCCGCAGATGACGGCCGGGAAGGCTGGGTTCCGGACGACCTGATCACCGAGATCGATGGACGGCCCGTCGCATCCCGAGATTACTCGGCGATCGAGCTAACCTGCTCGGCAGGGGAAGCAGTCGATATCATTTGGGAAACCCATGGCTGGGCATGGTGCCGAAATTGCGACGGCAACGAAGGCTGGTTGCCGCTCAGAAATCTGTCGGAGCGATGACCGCCTCTGGCCATAATCCGACATCGGCCCTGCCACGGCAAAGCGTCCGCTTCCCGCCGGACTCACGACCTGAGCGTCGCAAATTCGTGTCAGACCTCGAACCGCTTTGAACCGCCCGCCGTTGGCGGCCGGTTACCGATTTGCCGCGATCGAAGTGCTAACCGCCCGAGACGCCTGCTGCCTTGGCAGCATGCGTCGCGATTGCGTCCATCAGGGGCGGCGAGAGGCAATCGTACGGCTTCAGACCCAGCTCCCGCAGCCGCGCCCGGACCGCGTCCATCTGGTCGGGGTTGGCGCCCGATTCGATGACCGAGGAGACGAAGGCGGCGAATTCCGGTGGTGCCCAGCCTTTGTCGCTGGAGAGCTCGGTATGAATGAAATCGAGGCCATGGAAGGGATGCCCGGTGTTCTCGATGCGGCCATACATGTGAACGCCGCAGTCCTTGCAGGCATAGCGATGGATGGCGGCGGAGGGATCCGCGATCTCAAGCTTGTCCCCGTTCGCCGTGACGCTGACGCTGTCGCGCGACACGACCGCGATCTGCGAAAACAGCGCGCCTTCGGGCTTCCAGCACTTCGTGCAGCCGCATACGTGATTGTGCGCGCATTGCGCACCGATCGTCACCTCGACGGCATTTTGACCGCAGTTGCACGAAAGGGTTCCGCCCGCGAAATCCGCCGCCGCGGGTTCCGCACCCTGATCCACGCCAGGGTGGATTGAAACGGCGCTCGTCATTTTGGTGATCCTCCCCTTGTCGGTTTGCCAGGGAGCCTGAAAGCAGTCCTCCTGCTTTGGATTATTCCCCCGCCAATTACTATAGCACGCGGGCGAGGGCTCGATGCCACTCTCTCGCTCCACCGGCCGAGCCGGCCCGCGGCCCTGCGCGGCCACGGATAAATTAGGGGCCGCCGGCGCGCCAAGGCGGGTCAGGCCGTTACCGCGCGACGGATTTCTTTCGAGTCCGCCGCGGCTGTTTGCGTGGTTTTCGCGATCCGGCATCGCCGGCTCTTGCGGCATCGAAGGGCCGGTCGTGGCTGAGGGCCTCCTCGAGCAGCCAGGCCTTGAACAGCTGCACCTCCCGCCTGTCGATGGCTTCCTCCGGGGTCACCACGAAATGGGCGTCGCGCGCCGGGATGGAAATGTCGAAGGGCGCAACCAGGCGGCCTTCGGCGATGGGATCGTCCACCATGGACGACAGCCCGAGCGCCACGCCGATCCCGGCGATGGCCGCATGGGTGGCCATCATGTGCAGGTCGAACTGCAACCCTCCGCTTACGGACAAACCGGATACCTCCGCGGCGCGCAACCACATCTGCCAGTTCTCGGGCTCGCCGATCACGTGGATCAGCGTGTGGTTCGCCAGGTCTTCCGGCTTCTTGAGCGGCACCGGACCTTCGCGCAAGGCCGGACTGCAGACCGGGAACAGCTTCTCCCAAAACAACCGCTCGGCCCGGAAACCCGGCCATTTCCCTCCGCCGTAGCGGATCTCCAAGTCCGCATCGGCCTGGCCGAATTCGAGACCCTCGGCGGTGGTGGTCAGTCGCACCGTGGTGTCCGGGTATTTGGCCAGGAACCGCCCAAGCCGCGGCACCAGCCAGATATAGGTGAGCGAGGTGCTGACCCGGACCGACACGGGGCTTCCGCGCCCGCTGCCGAACAGGTCCTGGGTGCCGGCTGCCAGGTGGTCGAAGGCCTGGCGCACGATCGGCAGATAGCCCAAACCGGCGTCGGTCAGGGTGAGCGACCGGGGCTGGCGGGTGAACAACGCGGTGCCGAGCCACTCCTCCAGCTGCTTGACCTGCTGGCTGATGGCCGCCGGGGTAACGGTCAGCTCCTTGGCCGCCTCGGCAAAGCTGGTGTGCCGAGCCGCCGCCTCGAAGGCACGCAGCCAGTTGAGCGAAGGCAGTCGTCGCCGTGCCAATGGCTTTCCCCTGCGGCCGTTAACCTAAGGTTTTCTATGGCTTAGGCCTGGAAAACCTCGTTTGTCGCCGCATTGTGACCGGTGATACCACTGCTCATCAAGAGACATCACCAGGGCGGCCCGGCCGCTCCTGGGGAGGGCGGGCATGACCGCCGTGTTTGCCGGAGGATAGATGATGCCGACATTCGATTTCGAAGAAGGCTATCGGCGCTTCAATGCCGCCATGAACGGCGGCTGCGAAGAGGTTCCCTTCATCGCCCAGATGCATGAATTCTCCATGGCCTATATGGGCGCGCGCGGCGACCTGTTCTACAGCGACGCCGAGACCTTCGTGCGCGGGGTCTGCACGACGGCGCGCGATTTCGGCTTCGACACGCCGTCCTTCATTTGGGACGCCTACAACATCGAGGCCGAGGCGCTGGGCGTGAAGCTGGTGACCTTCAAGGACATGGCGCCCGCGCTGGATAATGTTAAACCACATATTCGCGACGAGACCGATCTGGCACGGATGAAATCGCCGGATCCGGCCACCGCCGGGCGCATGCCCTTCGTGGCGGAGGTTCTGCATCTCGTGAAGGAACACACCGGCCGGCGGTCGTCGCTCGGGTTCTGCGCGCCCTTCACCATGGCCGCGCACCTGTTGACCTTCGAGAACCTGATCGTGCAGATCATGCAGAACCCGGCCTTCGTCCACAAAGTCATGACCTTCGTCGTGGACGAGGTGCTGGTCCCTTACCTCCAATACATGCAGAAGCAGTTTCCCGACCTGCCCGGCTTCGATGGCTCCGATGCGACGGCCTCGTTGCCCTTCATCACGCAGGTGATGCAGGAGGAGTTCGCGCTGGGGCCCATCGAGCGCTTGCAGAAGCAGCTCGACATTCCGACCTTTGTCGACAACTGGTGGGGTGATTCCTTTACCGACGACAAGGAACGCTTCTGGGAAAATAAGCTCAGGGTCACGCCCGGCTATTTCAAGATCCAGGACCCGGACCTGTGGAAGGTGGGGTTGGCCGAACCGATGGACTTCGCCCGCCGAAAGGGCAAGTCGGTCGTGCTCGGCATCGACAACAACCTGTTCCAGAACGGCCCGGAGGAGGCGATTCGCCAGCGCGTGCACGAATACCTGGAAGTGATCGAGGAGGCCGCCGGCAAGGGCTGTGTCTACTTCTGCTCGCTGTCGGCGGTGACGCCGCGTGCGCATGTGGAGATCGCCATCGACGCGGTGCGGCAATTCCGTGCCGGCGAGCGGCCCTGGGCCGGCGAACGCCGGGCCGGCACGGCGGAGGCGCGCGGCGAAACGGCGAAGAAGACGAAGACCGCCGCGGTGGTCCTGCGGGGTCCGGGCACCGGGAAGCCCCTCTCGGAGGCGGACGAGGCGGCGGAGAAGCGGCTCGACGAGATCTACGACACGGTGATGGATTACGACGAACAGGCCTGCCCGCGGCTGGTGCGCGAAGCCCTCGACGAGGGTATCGGCGTCTATCGGGTGCTCGACGACGCCCTGATCGCCGCCATGGACGAGATCGGCGATATGTTCAGTGAGGGTGTGATCTTCGTGCCGGAGATGCTGATGGCGGCGCGCTCCATGAAGGCGGGCCTACAGGTGTTGCGGCCGATCCTGACGGAGACCGGCGAACCGCCGAAGGGCAAAGTCATGCTGGCCACGGTCCAGGGCGATGTGCACGACATCGGCAAGAACTTGGTGGGCATGATGCTGGAGGGTGCCGGCTACGAGGTGGTCGACCTGGGCGTCAATGCCACGCCCGAAGATATCCTCGCAAATGCCAATGCCGAAAACCCGGATGTGGTCGGCCTCTCGGCGCTGCTCACCACATCCATGCCGTCGATGCAGAAGACGGTGGTCCTGTTCAAGGAGACAAAGTCCAAGTATCCGGTGATCGTCGGCGGCGCCCCGGTGACTCAAACCTTCGCCGATCACATCGGTGCCGACGGCTACGGCGAGAATGCGCCGCGCGCGGTCGAAACGGTGCACCGGCTGGTGGCCGCGGGGAACGTGATGAGCGCCGTCGCGTAACGGTTTGCCCCGGGTGCGGCCTGGTGCGCCCGGACGCATCGACACCTTCTGCTCGGGTGGTCTCGCGCGCGCCTTTTGCCGTGTTACTTTCCGCAACGAAGCAACGGAACGCCGGTGATGTAAGATCGGCGTGCCGGGCGCGTGTCCGGTCGCGGGCCTAAGCGAAGACCGCAAGCGAACAGACGGGGGTGCAGATCACGCGAGTGAGGGGGACGATCCTGGCACTGTTGCTGAGCCTCTCTTTCCTCGCGGGAGGGCCGGCATCCGCCCACGACTATGAGTTGGGATCACTGGTGATTCAGCATCCCTGGGCGCGGGCCTCGATCGGCCAGGCGAAGGCGGGGGCGGCGTATCTCACCATCGTCAATCATGGGCAATCGGCCGATCGCCTGATCGCGGCCGCCACGCCGGCGGCCAAGCATGCCAAGCCGCACACGCACCTGCTCGAAGACGGCGTCATTAAAATGCGCCCTGTCGAGGCGATCGAAATCGCCCCCGGGGAACCCGCCGTCCTCCAACCCGGCGGCCTGCACATCATGCTGATGGGCCTTGTCGCGCCGCTCGAAACGGGCAAACCATTCCCGATGACCCTGGTCTTCGAAAACGCCGGCAGCGTCGCCGTCGAGGTTCACGTGACGGGCCCCTTGACTCTGGAAGGGGCGGAATCCGAACAACCCGGCCACGGCAGTTAGGCGGTTTCGGACGCGCCCCCTCCCGACGCCGGGTCAGGCCGTGACAGGGGTGGTCTAGCGGCGGCCGCCGGCGAGCTTTACGGCATCGGGATGCCGGCGTAGCCGTGCCATGGCCACGACCCCGGCGAAGGGCCCCAATGCCAAGAAGGCAAAGGCATAGGACCAGCCGACGGCTTCGACCGCCAGCGGAATCAAGTGAATCGTCAGCAGGGTCAGCATGAATCCCACGCTGGTCTGAATGGTAAGCATGGTCCCGACGAGGGTTCTGTCCGACAACTCGGCAATGCTGGCTGAGAACTGCGCGGAGTCGGCGACCACCGAAACGCCCCAGATCAGGCAGAGGGCCACCAGGAGCACGGGGCTACCACCGAACAGGAAACCGATCACCAGCGCGCAGCTGCCACTGACCGCCATGGCCAGCATGGTGAGCGTCGTGCGGCCCCAGCGGTCCGCGAAGGCGCCGCCGAGAATGCAGCCGAGCGCGCCGGACCCGATGGTCGCGAAGGTCACCAACGCCGCCCAGACCGACGCCTGCGCCCCGTCCCCGAACGACAGGCGGAAGCTGGCGTTCAGGAACAGGCCGATCCAGGCCCACATGGCATAGAGCTCCCACATGTGGCCGAGATAGCCCAGGTTCGCAAGACGCAGGGATGGCGTGGTAAAGGCGCTCAAGGCAAGGCGCGGGTTGAACCGCGGCGCCCTGCCGACGTTCGGCCCGATGCCGGCCAACCGGATGACGCCGGCGGCCAGCAGCGCCGAGCCGGAGGCGGCAGCCATCGTGAAGCGCCAGTCGATGCCACCCAGCGCATTGAACAGGTGGGGCGAGGCCGAACCCAGCGTCAAGGCGCCGACCAGCAGGCCCACCATCAGCCCCATGTCGCCTTTGGCCCAGGTGGTCGCGAGTTTCATGCCAACGGGATAGATGCCCGCCATGCAGGCCCCCGTGACGAAGCGCAAGAGGATCACCAAAGGCGACATCGGATCGAGAACCAGTATCGCGACATCGGCGGCGGCAACGACGATCGCGCACCACATGAAAAAGCGGCGCGGGTCCACCCGGTCGGCCAACCCAAAGAAGGCACTGCTCAGCGTACCGGCGACGAATCCGAACTGCACGGCGCTGGTGAACAGCGAGGCAGTCGTGGCATCGAGCCCGATCTCGGCCTTGAGCGCCGGGATAACCGCGGTCGCGGAGAACCACGAGGCCATGGCGGCCACTTGGCAGAAAGCGATGATTGCGATGGAGGTGGCGCGCCCGGAACTCATGGGCCGGCGGGTCCGGACAGAGGCTCGCGGGCCAGGCCGCTTGTCATGGCGGTGTGCGCCCTGCTGCTCAAATCGAAAGCAACCCGGATTGCTCTACCACGATCCACAAGGCAACGCCGACCAGCGCCGTTCCGAGCGGTGCGCTCAGATGCCGCCCCCAGGGCATGTTCTTCTCCACCGCCATGATCCCGCCCAGCAGAAGCATCCAGCCGAGGCTGCCGGTGCCGAGCGCAAACATGAGCAGCATCAGGGCCCAGCAGCAACCCACGCAATAGGCGCCGTGGCGCAACCCGAGCCGCGCGGCGTAATAGGCATGGTTGTGGCCGCGCCAGTGTTCGAGCACGAAGCTGAGCGGCGAGCGGCATTTGTCGAGGCAGCGGTATTTGAGCGAGCTGAACTGGAACAAGCCGGCCAGCGCGAACACGCCCGCACCGATCGCCCAGCCGTTGAAGGTCAACCAGTCGCTTGTCTGCAGCAGCTCCAACAGCAGCCAGTCGGCCACATGGGCGACCAGGCCGAACAGGCCCCAGGCCGCCAGATAGCCGCCGATCAGCAGGGCCACCAGCCGGCGCCGGTCGTCCCGGCGCGCCGTCAGCCGGCGGAAGGCCTCGAGCAGAGGAAAGGTGGTCGGCAACATCATGGCGGCCGACATCAGGGTCCAGCCGCCGACATAGAGCACCAGGGGCACGATCACCTCGCCGCCGGGCACCGCGCGGCACAGGCTGGCGATCGTGCTGAGGTCGCTCCATTGCCCGTGGTTAAGATAGCGGCCGTAGGGCGACTGCTCCCAGATCCACAGCGTGGCCCAGGCGAACACCACCAGCGAGCCCATGAGGGGCAGGAACAGGCTGCGATGTGCGGCTACACGCATGCGTCAAGACCCCATACACAGAGACCACCGAGGAGCCCGTCGGCGTGCCCGCACGCACCGCCGGAATGCGCCGATCAACGTCTTCACCTCAGCCGTCGAAGAGGAATGTGCCCTGGATGGCGTTGTGACCCTTGAGGTCGATGTTCAAGCCGAGATTGGGCTCATTCAGCTTGTACACCTCGGCCTTGGAGACATAGGCGGGCGAACCAGGGATGGTCGAGAATATGCTCTCGACCAGCTGGGTCACCTCGCCGGTCGGGCCCCGGTAGGGTTCCATCTCGGCATAGGCTGTGTCGCCGAC
>JAZFZX010000173.1:0-6504 GCA_036444135.1 Kiloniellales bacterium
GCCCCGGTCGCCGAGCATTCCAGATGGGTCACGAAGGTGGGCAGATCATCGCCCATGGCAGCCTCCTGTCAGGAAATGGCGCCGACGCCGGCCAACTTCGCCAAATGGTAGGCCGCCGACGCCCCGGCCACCCCGGCACCAACCACCAGCACGTCGTCGTTGTCTGTCATGAATTACCCTCGTCCGCGGTGCCGGACTTAGCGCTTTTTCGGCAGATAGAGATCGGTGATCGTGCCCTCGAAGGCCTCGGCCGACATAGCGATGGTCTCCGACAGGGTGGGATGGGGGTGGACGGTGAGACCGATGTCCGCCGCATCGCAACCCATTTCGATGGCCAGCGCCACCTCGGCGATCAGGTCGCCCGCGTTGGGGCCCACGATGCCCGCGCCGATCACCCTTTCCGTCGCCTCGTCGAACAGCAGCTTGGTCATGCCCTCGTCGCGGCCCAGGCTGAGCGAACGGCCGCTGGCCGCCCAAGGGAACACACCCTTGCCGTACTTGAGTCCGTCGGCCTTGGCCTGGATCTCGGTCATGCCGACCCAGGCGACCTCCGGATCCGTATAGGCGACCGAAGGGATCACCCGCGCATCGAAATAGCTGTTCTGACCGGCCGCGACCTCGGCGGCGGTCTTGCCCTCGTGCACCGCTTTGTGGGCCAGCATCGGCTGGCCGATGATGTCGCCGATGGCGAAGATGTGCGGCACGTTGGTGCGCAACTGACTGTCCGCCGGGATGAAGCCCTGTTCGGTAACCTCCACGCCGGCGTTCTCGGCTCCGATCATGTGGCCGTTTGGGCGTCGCCCGACGGCCACCAGCACGCGGTCGAAGACGTCGCTCTCGGGCGCGTTCGGACCCTCGAAGGCCACCTTGAGGCCCTTTTTCGTGGCCTCCACGGCGGTCACTTTGGTCTTGAGATAGATGTTCTCGTAGCGCTTCCCGACGCGCTTTGCGAGCGGCTTGATGATGTCCTTGTCGGCGCCGGGGATCAGTGAATCCATCAGCTCGACCACCGTGATCTTGGCGCCCAGCGCCTCGTAGACCGTGGCCATCTCGAGGCCGATGATGCCGCCACCGAGGACCAGCAGGCGACCCGGCACATCGGCCAGGTCGAGGGCGCCGGACGAATCGATCACCCGCGGGTCGTCGTGCGGGATGAACGGCAGTTCGAAGACGCGCGAGCCCGCCGCGATGATCGCCTGGTCGAAGGAGACGGTGGTCGCGCCGTCATCGCCCTGGACCGACAGCAGATTGGCCGACACGAAGCTGCCCACGCCGCGCACCACCTGCACCTTGCGCTGCTTGGCGAGGCCGGCAAGGCCGCCGGTCAGGCGTTCGACAAGGCCCTGCTTCCAGCCGCGCAGCTTGTCGATGTCTACCTCGGGCTTGGCGAAGGCGAGCCCATGTTCGGACATCTCCTCGGCCTCGGAGATCACCTTGGCGGCGTGCAGCAGCGCCTTGGAGGGTATGCATCCGACGTTGAGGCAGACGCCGCCCAGCCTGGGATAGCGCTCCACCAGCACGGTTTTGAGACCCAAATCGGCGGCGCGGAAGGCCGCCGTGTAGCCGCCGGGGCCGGAGCCGAGCACCAGCATCTCAGCATGGATATCACCCGTCGCGGGGGCGCTCGGCCGGGATTCGGCGGCCGGCGGCTCCGCCGGTGTCGGCGGCGGCACCTCCGCCAACGCCTCGCCGGTCTGCAGCAGCAGGATGAGCGAGCCCTCGGACACCGTATCGCCCACCGCCACCTTGAGATCCTTGACGACGCCACCAACCGGTGCAGGCACCTCCATGGTCGCCTTGTCGCTTTCCAAGGTGACCAGCGGATCTTCGGCCGCAATCTCGTCGCCCGCCGCCACCAGCACCTCGATGACCGGCACATCCTTATAATCGCCGATGTCGGGGACGCGCACTTCGACGCTCTCGTAGACGCCGCTGTCCGAGCCGTAACCGGCCGCCTCGGGCGTCGCGGGCGTGGCGTCTTCGCGGACCTTTTCCTTGGCCTCCGCAGCCTCCGCCCCCTCGCCGGTCTCCAGCAGCAGGATCAGCGCGCCTTCCGAGACACTGTCGCCGACCGCGACCTTGATGTCCTGCACCCGCCCGGCGTAGGGCGACGGCACCTCCATGGTCGCCTTGTCGCTTTCCAAGGTGACCAGCGGATCTTCCTCGGCAACCTCGTCGCCGGCGGCCACCAGCACCTCGATGACCGGCACGTCCTTGAAGTCGCCGATGTCCGGAACCTTGACCTCTACAACGTTCGCCATCTTGTCTGTCCCCGGTGGCATGAGCCCGTCAATGCAGGAGCCGGCGGATGTCGCCGAGCAGGCGGCAGAGCTGGGCGACGAAGCGCGCCGCCGCCGCACCGTCGATCACCCGGTGGTCGTAACTGAGCGACAGGGGCAGCATGAGGCGCGGGGCAAACTCCGTGCCGTTCCACACCGGCGCCATCTTGGAGCGCGTGACCCCCAGGATGGCCACCTCGGGCGCGTTGACGATGGGCGTGAAGGCCGTCCCCCCGATGCCGCCCAGGCTGGAGATCGTGAAGGTCCCGCCCTGCAGGTCGTTGGGGCCGAGTTTGCCGTCGCGGGCCTTGGCGCTTAGCTCGCCCATCTCCTTGGCCAGATCGACGACACCCTTCCGGTCGACTTCCCGGAAGACCGGCACCACGAGCCCGCCGGGCGTGTCCACCGCGATGCCGATGTTGTAGTAGCGCTTGAGAACCAGTTGCGTGCCGTCCGGGGTGAGCGAGCTGTTGACCTCGGGGTGATCCTTCAGGGCGGCGGCGCAGATTTTCATGAGGAAGGCCAGCAGCGTGATGCGGTAGCCCTCCTGCTTGGCCTCGCCGTCCACCACCTTGCGGTAGGCATCGAGCTCGGTGATGTCCGCCTCGTCCTGGTGAGTGACGTGCGGCACGTTGAGCCACGAGCGGTGGAGATGGGGGCCCGAGAGCTTCTTGATGCGGCTGAGCTCGACCGTCTCGGTCTCGCCGAACTTGCTGAAATCGACTGCCGGGATCGGCGGAATGCCCATGCCGCCCGCCGCCGGTGCCGACGCCGCCGCCGCGGCGGCGCCGGGTGCGCCCAACACCCCCTTCACGAACGCGATTACGTCGTCGCGAACGATCCGGCCCTTGGGCCCGGAGCCCGTGACCCGGCCGAGGTCGGCCCCCAGCTCGCGGGCGAACGCCCGCACCGAGGGACTGGCGTGCGCCTTGGCAAACGCGGCCTCGTCCACCGGCGCCGAACCTTTGCCAGGCGCGCCGGATGCCGCCGCCGCTGGCGCTGCGGCGGGTGGGGCGGCCTGCGGCGTGTCGTCCTCCTTGACCGGCGGTGGCGCGGGCGGCTGGGTGTCGGATTCCTGAACGCCCGCGGGCGAGGGCGGCTCCACGGGTGGCGCGGCTTCGCCCGCCTCGATCTTGAGGACGACCGTGCCCTCGGAGACCCGGTCCCCGACGGACACCTGCAATTCCTTCACGATACCGGAATGGGAGGAGGGGACCTCCATAGTCGCCTTGTCGGTTTCCAGCGTGATCAAGGGGTCTTCTTCGTTGACCTGGTCTCCTGCGGCGACCAGAACCTCGATAATCTCGACGTCCGCGAAGTCGCCGATATCCGGAACCTTGACTTCAACCAGGTTGGCCATCGGTTTTCTTCCCCCTGTTCGGATAACCCTTGGCGTTCCGTCCGCGCCCGGTCACGACCGGCGCGGGTTCGGCTTGTCGGCGTCGATGCCGTAGGCCTTGATCGCCTTGGCAACCTCGGAGGCGGGGACGGCCCCCTCGTCGGCGAGCGCCTTCAGGGCGGCGGCGGCAATGAAGTGGCGGTCGACCTCGAAGAACTTGCGCAGCTTCTTGCGGGTATCGGACCGCCCGAACCCATCGGTGCCCAGGACGAGATAGGCTTGCGGCACCAAGGCCCGGATCTGCTCGGCGTAGGATTTAATGTAGTCGGTGGCGGCGATCACCGGGCCGCTGCGGCCGGCCAGGCACTGTTCGACGTGGCTGACCTTCGGCTTTTCCTCGGGATGCAGCCGGTTCCAGCGCAAGCAGTCCTGACCCTCGCGGGCCAGTTCGTTGAAGCTCGGCGCGCTCCAGATGTCGGACGCCACGCCGAAATCGGCCTCCAGCAGATCGGCCGCCGCGATGACCTCGCGCAGGATCGTGCCGCTGCCCATCATTTGCACCCGCTTCTTCTTGGCGCGGCCGCCGGCCTCGCGGAACAGGTAGAGCCCCTTGAGGATGCCGTCGCGCGCGTCCTCGGGCATGTCCGGATGGCCGTAGTTCTCGTTCATGATGGTGATGTAGTAGTAGACGCTCTCGCGCTCGGCATACATGCGCCGGAGCCCGTCCTGGACGATCACGGCCAGCTCGTAGGCGAAGGTCGGGTCGTAGCTCACGCAGTTCGGCACCGTGCCGGCCAGGATGTGGCTGTGGCCGTCCTGATGCTGCAGGCCCTCGCCGGCCAGCGTCGTGCGCCCGGCCGTCCCACCCAGGATGAAGCCGCGCGCGCGCATGTCGCCCGCCGCCCATGCGAGATCGCCCACGCGCTGGAAACCGAACATGGAATAGAGAATGAAGAAGGGAATCATGGGCACGCCGTGCGAGGAATAGGCGGTCGACGCGGCGATCCATGAGGCCATGGCGCCGGCCTCGTTGATGCCTTCCTGCAAGACCTGACCCTTCTTGTCCTCCCGGTAGTACATGAGCTGATCGGCATCCTCGGGCCGGTAAAGCTGTCCCTCGGTCGCATAGATGCCGAGCTGCCGGAACATGCCCTCCATTCCGAAGGTACGGCTTTCGTCCGGCACGATGGGAACCACGTACTTGCCGATCGCCTTGTCGCGGCACAGCGTGTTGAGGATGCGCACGAAGGCCATGGTGGTGGAGACCTCGCGCTCGCCGGTGCTTTTGAGCTGCGCGTCGAAGGCCTTGAGGTCCGGGATCTCGAGCGGCGCCGCCTCGCTGATGCGCGCCGGCAATGGCCCGCCGAGCGCGGCCCGGCGTTCGGCCATGTATTTGGCCTCGGGGCTGTCGTCGGGGAACCGGTAGAAAGGCGCCTCGGAGATCTCCTCGTCGGAAATCGGAATATCGAAGCGGTCGCGGAACGACTTGAGCGCGTCCTCGCCCATCTTTTTCTGCTGGTGCGTGATGTTCTGCCCTTCGCCGGCCTCGCCCATGCCGTAGCCCTTGATGGTCTTGGCCAGGATGACCGTCGGCTGGCCCTTGTGCCGGACCGCGGCCGCATAGGCGGCATAGACCTTGTGCGGATCGTGGCCGCCGCGGTTGAGGCGCCAGATGTCCTCGTCCGACATGCCCGCGACCAGGGTCTTTAGTTCCGGATATTTGCCGAAGAAGTGCTCGCGCGTGTAGGCGCCGCCCTTGGCCTTGAAGGCCTGGTATTCGCCGTCGACGCACTCCTCCATGCGCTTTTTCAGGAGGCCGCTGGTGTCGCGCGCCAGCAACGGGTCCCACAGCGAGCCCCAGATCACCTTGATGACGTTCCAGCCGGCGCCGTGGAACCCGCCCTCCAGCTCCTGGATGATCTTGGCGTTGCCGCGCACCGGGCCGTCGAGGCGCTGCAGGTTGCAGTTGATGACGAAGATCAGGTTGTCGAGCTTCTCGCGCGTCGCCAGCCCGATGGCGCCCAGGGTCTCCGGCTCGTCGGTCTCGCCATCGCCGATGAAGCACCAGACCTTGCGGTCGCCCATGTCGATATGGCCGCGGTTGTGCAGATATTTCATGAAGCGGGCCTGATAGATCGCCTTCAGCGGCCCCAGGCCCATGGAAACGGTGGGGAACTGCCAGAAGTCCGGCATCAGCCAGGGATGGGGATAGGACGAAAGGCCGCCGCCGTCGACCTCCTGGCGGAACATCAGCAGGTCATCCTCGGACAGGCGGCCCTCCATGAAGGCGCGCGCGTAGATTCCGGGAACCGCATGACCCTGAAAGTAGATGAGGTCGCCGCCGTGCGTTGCGCTCGGCGCGTGCCAGAAGTAATTGAGCCCCGTGTCGTAGAGCGTGGCCGAGGACGCGAAGCTCGCGATGTGGCCGCCCAGCTCGCTGGTGATGCGGTTGGCCCGCACCACCATGGCCATCCCGTTCCAGCGGTTGATGGCGCGGATGCGCCAGTCCATGCCCGGGTCGCCGGGTATGCGCTCTTCCTGCTCCGGGGTAATGGTATTGAGATAAGCCGTTGTGGCCTTGTAGGGCAGGTTGACGCCCGCCTCCCGCGCCCGCGAGATCACTTGTTCGATAAGGAAGTGCGCGCGCTCCGGGCCCTGTGTTTCCATGACGGAATTGATCGAGTCCAGCCATTCCCTGGTTTCGATGGGGTCATTGTCGTTCTGCTCTTTTTCCCTCGTCATCTCCCCAGCCCCCGCACATGTGGAGCCGCGCCCGCATCGGCGACACGGCGGTACACCCGGCTTATCCGGTCGGTGAAAGCATTCCCTGCGCTCCCCGGAACAAGTTTGACCGCTTGCGACGCAAGAGAAAAGCCCTAAGGGCCA
>JAZFZX010000174.1:0-3183 GCA_036444135.1 Kiloniellales bacterium
CCAACCAACTGGCCAGGCGCCGGGCGGTGACACTGGGCGCCCATGCCAGAGGATCCCAGCGGTCGTGGTAGGTCAGCCAATCGGCCGCCAACTCGCGGGCGCGGCGCCGGGCCGTGTCGCCGCCCACTGCCCGGAGATCGCGCAGCCAGTCGAAGCTGTGCAAGGCGGCCAGCCAGTCTCGGTCCACGCCCGTGGGCGACCAGAGGCGCGGCGGCGCCTGGACGGTCCGCCCGGCCAGAGTGAAGGTATCCTCCAGGATGAGGCCTCCTGTACCCGCATGGCCGGGCCAGGGATCTGCGGGACTGACCGTCAGCGCGGTGGGCGCGCGCCCGGCCAGCGAATAGCGGTAAACGGGGAGCGCGAACAGGGGGCGCTTCAACGCATAACCGAGGCGGCCGAAAACGAGGTCGCGCGGCAGGCGCGCCAGGAGCCGCAGCCGGTCGAGCGTGCCCCGGTCGAAAGGTGTGCGGGTGAAACCGAGGCCCTCCGCGGCGTCGCTGGCGCTCATTGCCCGCCCCCGCGCAGGCGCCGGATATTGTCCGCGTACTGGTCCGGGCCGCCCTTGAAGGTCGCGGTGCCGGCGACCAGCAAATCGGCGCCGGCGGCGATGGCCTTGGGCGCGGTCTCGAAATTGATTCCCCCGTCCACCTCCAGGTCGATGGTCCGGCCCGTGGCGTCGATCATGCGGCGCAACGCTGCGATTTTGTCCAGCGCGCCGGCGATGAAGCTCTGGCCTCCGAAGCCCGGATTGACGCTCATCACGAGCACCAGGTCCACATTCTCCAGCACAGGCGCCACCACGTCCACGGGCGTGCCGGGATTGAGGGAGATGCCGGCCTTCTTGCCCAGCGACTTGATCAGTTGGAGGCTGCGATGGACATGCGGACCGGCCTCCGGGTGGACGGTCAGGATATCGGCGCCGGCCTCGGCGAAGGCCGGCAGCAGAGGATCGACGGGCGAGATCATCAAATGAACGTCGAACGGCAGGCCGGCGTGGGGCCGAAGTGCGCGGATCAACTCGGGGCCGATCGTCAGGTTCGGAACGAAATGACCGTCCATCACGTCGAGGTGGACGAGATCCGCCCCCGCCTGCTCGATCGCGCGCACTTCTTCCCCCAGATTGGCGAAATCGGCGGCGAGGATGGAAGGGGCGATCCGAATCGGCTGTTGCATGAACTTCTAGGTATCAGAATGGCTTAGCCGCCGCAAGCGGCAGGCGTAGAAGCCGTCCAGCCCGCCCAGCGCCGGCCAATGGCAGGGCAGACTGCGCAGATCGCCCTCGGGGGTGATCAGCGCTTCGAGCCCGGCCAGTTCGCCGGGGCGCAGCGGATCGCGCGCGATCGGCGCGCCGGCCGCCAGCAGGCGGGCGATCCGCTCGGGCCCTTCCTCGGGTTGCAGCGAGCAGGCCGCATAGACCAGAAAACCGCCGGCGGCGGTCATTTCGACGGCGGCGGCCAGAAGGGCGTCCTGCAGGGTCGTTAGATCGCCCATGGCCTCGGGGTCTTTCAGGTGCGCGATATCCGGATGGCGTCGCATGGTGCCGGTGGCGCTGCACGGCGCGTCGACCAGCACGCCATCGCAGGGCGACGGTGGCCGCCACTGCCTGGCGTCAGCCTCCACGACAGTCGCGGGCAGATCCAGGCGCTGCAGGTTGCGGGCCAGTTGCTCCAGGCGTGCCGGGTTGCGGTCGACGGCGGTTACCTCGGCCCCGGCGGCGGCCAACTGCGCGGTCTTGCCGCCCGGTGCGGCGCACAGGTCGATGATCCGCCGTCCCCGAATGTCGCCCAGCAGGCGCGCGGGCAACGCCGCCGCGGCGTCCTGAACCCACCAGGCGCCCTTGTCGTATCCCGGCAGCTTCGCAATCTCGCCGGAGGCCGGCGGCAGACGCAGGCCGCCGGTGGGCAAGACCTCTGCCTGCAGACGTTCGGCCCAAGCCTCGGCCGCTGCCGGGTCCTTGAGCGACAGGTCGAGCGGCGGGTCCTTCAGGTGCGCTTCGGCGATCGCCTTGGCCGTTGCCTCGCCGTAGGCGGCGCGCCAGCTCTCCCACAGCCAGGCCGGTGTGTTGAGCTGCGCCTCCGCACCGCTTTCGTCCCGTGCCGCGGCCGCCTCCGGCGCCTCGCGGGCGAGCCGCCGCAGAACGGCGTTGACGAAGGCGCGGTGGCCGGACAGGCGGGACCTTTCGGTTAGGTTGACGCTGGTGCTGACCGCGGCATGGGGCGGCGTGCCTAGAAATGCCAGCTGGCAGACGCCCAGGCGCAGGATGTCGCGCAGCCCGGCCAGCTTCGGCTTCAGCGGCCGGTCGAGAGCGCCGTCGATCAGGGCGTCGATCTGGCCCAGACGGCGCAAGGTGGTGGTGGTCAATTGCCGGGCGAAGGCCCGGTCGCGGCGGTCGAGGCTTGCGAATCCTTCGTTACGCGCCAGCGCGTCGTCAAGCGGCTGACGCCGGCGCAGGACCGCGTCGAGGAGTTTAAGGGCGACAGTGCGGGCGCCGAGGCCGGAGCTCATGGCCAGGGTTTACCACATGCCTGCGTGCGCCCCCAGAGCGCTGGAGACGAGCGGGTTCCGGCTGAACGAACGACGACTTAGCCCCAGGGCCGCGGGCTCTGGCCCATGTCGACGGCCTGCTGGCGCAGGCGGGCGACCCGGCTGGCGGTGTCGGGATGGGTCGAAAAGAGTTTGTTCCTGGCGCGGCCGTGCAGCGGATTGACGATGAAGAGATGGGCGGTGGCCGGGTTCTTCTCGGCGGCCTCGTTGTCGATGGCGCCGGCGGTCTCGGCGATCTTCTCCAGCGCCGAGGCAAGCCACAGCGGCCGGCCGGCGATTTCCGCGCCGACGCGGTCGGCCTCGTACTCGCGGGACCGGCTGATCGCCATCTGAACCAGCATGGCGGCCAGCGGTGCGAGGATCGCCACCAGCAGCACGCCCACGATGCCGAGCGGATTGTTACGGTTGCCGCCGCCGAAGGCCCCGAAGAAGAGGCCGAAGTTGGCGAGCATGGAAATGGCGCCGGCCAGCGTCGCCGTGATGGTCATGGTCAGCGTGTCGCGGTTCTTGATGTGCGCCAGCTCGTGCGCCAGGACGCCCGCGGTCTCCTCGGGGCTGAGGCGCTTGAGCAGGCCTTGCGTGACGGCAATGGCGGCGTTCTCTGGGTTGCGGCCGGTGGCAAAGGCGTTCGGCTGGGCC
>JAZFZX010000175.1:0-3948 GCA_036444135.1 Kiloniellales bacterium
GTCGGTCGACTCGCTCGGACGGTTCCTGGTCGAGAAGGAACAGCGGGAAACCGAGCTCAAGGAAGCCAAGGAGGTGGCCGAGTCCGCCAACCTCGCAAAGACCGCATTCCTCGCCAACATGAGCCACGAGTTGCGGACGCCATTGAACGCGATCAACGGCTTCTCGGAGATGATGACGACCGAAATGTTCGGGCCGCTGGGCGACGAGCGCTATCGGGACTACGTGGAGCAGATCAACTTCTCCGGCAACCATCTGCTGGCGCTGATCAACGATATTTTGGACATCTCCAAGGTCGAGGCGGGCAAGGGCGATCTGAATTTGGATGACGAGGATCCCGAAGAGCTGATCACCGCGGCCGCGGGCATGATGCGCGAGCGGGCCAGTCAGGCCGAGCTGGACATGAGCATCCGGATCGACCCGGATCTTCCGATCGTCCGGGTCGATGGCCGCCGCGTGCAGCAGATCCTTCTCAATCTGCTGTCGAACGCTATCAAGTTCACTCCCGCCGGCGGCAGCATTTCGGTGGAGGCGCGGTGGGACCTGCAGGCCGGAATCATTGTATCGGTGGTGGACAACGGCATCGGCATCGCCGCCGGCAAACTGGAGACCGTCTTCGAGCCCTTCGGTCAAATCGAAAACGCCTATACGCGGAAATACGAAGGCACCGGGCTCGGGCTGCCCTTGGCCAAGGCCCTGGCGGAGATGCATGGCGGCACGCTGGTTCTGGAAAGCCAGCTCAACGCAGGCACGACGGCCCGCTTTACGTTGCCCCCGGACCTGGTCATGGCCAAACGTCAAACGCGGGCCGAGGATCAAGCCGCCGCCGCTGGTTAGAGCGACATCCCAGCAATAACCTGAATGAGGTACGCCCGGGCGAACCCGGGCGTAGCGTCGTTCTCACCACGCCCGCGACGGGGCGGTGGCGGCCGCAAGATCAGCTATTGCAGGCCTTGCGCCAGTCCTTGGGAGCAATCTCTGCGGCGAGTGCCTGAAAGCGGTCGAAGCTGCACATCTTGCCGTCGCACCCTGGGATTTCGATGACCCGTTCGGGTTCGTCGGAGATGAACAGCATCCGCACGGCGTATTGGCCGGGCGCGGTCTCGTGCAGCTCGAAGGCGTAATGGGACCCCAGGGGCGGTACGCGGCCCTCGAACAGAGCACCAACGGTACGCGCCGTCTCGATCCCGAGAGCTGCTTCCAGGCCCAGCATGGTGCGCTGATGCCCGGAGTAGATCGAGAGCCTGGGCGCCTCGCCGCCGGTCTCGACGTAGTGCCCCAGGGCCGCGGCGACCTCGCCCACGAAGGGACCGCCGGTGAGGTGTCCGACCTGCTTGCCGATGAACTGGTAATGGTAGTTCCAGTCGGCGAGCGAACCCATCAGCTCCATGTCGTCCTCGCTGATGCCCTCGGGCAGCGGCAAGTTGTGCTGCACGTTGGCGCTCAGCGGCTCATAGATCTCGTTGACCTTGTAGAGGATCTTGGACGGCTTCTCGCCCTCGTTGACGCCGGTAACTTCCGACATACGCCGCAGGAAGGCCTCGTATTTCTGGCCCTGATCCCGGAACAGCTTGGTCTTGTTCAGCGCCTTGACGTATTTGCGGTACTTCGTGCACTGGGCCGTGCCGGTCCACGGCCGCAGCACCGAGTCGTTTTCCAGCGCCACCGAATGGATCGGCACGGGCGTAAAGGCGAGACCCGGCGCGGGCGCCGCCTGGAGGTCCGGGTCGTAGACCGACGGATCCGCGCCCGTCCCCAGGGGATAGAGGCCCAGCAGCAGCATCTGCGCCGACTGCAGCGCGCGGTCGGTGTTGCTCGCCCGAACATAGATCTCGCCGTACTGGTAGGAACCAGAGATCAGGCCCAGCTCGATGACGTAGCGTTGGCGCAGCGCCTGGCCGCGCTGGTACATGTCGCGCATGCCGACGGCGGTCAGCTGCTTGAAGCCCATAGGCCATTCGGTGTCGACCTTGGGCGGGCTGTATTTGGGCGAGATGACGCTGTGCCGGAACAGCAGCGCCGCGGCGCGCAGGGTCTGCGAATCGTCGGTCGCGTCTTGCCCGCCCGCCGGGCCACCGCTCGCGGCGACCACGGCAAGGGCCAGCACGCTGGCGACAAGCGCCCGCAGGGAGACACTGTTGTACCGCTTCATTTGTAACCCTCCTCCTTTGGCAATCCGCGCCAGCTGACGAGACCTCCGCACGGCCGACCCCCAGTCGCGATCCGATGTTTGGTTGGGATGGTTCGTCATCGCCGGTCGGCCCCGTCCGCTCAGTGAATCGTGCGGCCCCCGTCCAAACCGCGGAAACAGCGTTCCAGGGAGGTCGCGTACTTGGAGAAGCTGCGCTGTTGCAGTCCGAGGCTGTGCAACTGGTTGAGCATGAAGCGAGGCAGCTTGTCGTTGTACTTCAGCTCCACCACGGTCTGGCTGCAGGGGATGGTCTGCACGAAGCCCTCGCTGGCCGCGTTCAGGCCGGTCGCCGGACTGCACAGCACCAATCGGTCGAATGTCATCCTGACGTCCGGCCAGTAGGCGCCGAAGAACGCCGTGCGGTGGTAAAGCACGCTGACGCAGGGCCTCAGCTGGAACCGGTGCGACAGGTATTGGAACTCGCTCAACACCGGCGACTCGGCAGCCCAGCCGTTGGGATGGATTGGCGTCTGGTGCAGCAGCCGCTCGGCCAGCGGCCGGTCGATCGAGACCCGGCGCTTGTGCACGATCCGGTCGTAGCGGCCCTTGAGCTCCAGGAAAATACCCGTAGGCGGGCCATCCAGGCTGGTGCGGTAGAGGCGAAGGCGCGGCTTCAGGCGGACCAGCTCGCCCTCGGTCTTCTCCCGGTAAAAGCGGTAGTCCGGCGAGTCGAAGTAGATGGAGTGGACGTAGTAGCCGCCGTCGTGCACGCCGTTGACGTCGCGGCGCAGGAATTTGCCCAGGCTGGCGTGGATCTCCGGCAGGCGCTCGGGCGCGACCAGGTACTTGACCTCGTAACGGTTGGTGAAGGCCGGCGCGGCAACCTCGGCGCTGGAGTCGGGCTGCTCCGGCGCCGCGTCGGGTAGCCGCGGGCGCGACAGTTTGATCCTATCCTCAAACGTTGACATTACCCTCACCCGCCAAAATGTTGATCGAGTGCGGCGCAACCACCTGATTCAGGCGTTGCACCAGCTTGGCATAGGTAACGCCGCTCTTCAGCTCGATCTCGTAGATCACCTCCTCGACCTGGTCCGCCGGGTCGTTGCGGCTGACCGAGATGACCGAGAAGCGCTTGCAGAGCTCGCCCAGGGTCTTGCCCGTCCGGTCGCGCACCGCACCGTCGATGCGCAGCTTCACCACGTAGCCGCTGTTCGCCAGCTCGCCGAACCCCAAGTAGTGGAAGCCAAGCACCAGTGCGAACAGGAAGACCGTGAAGATGGCGGCGAAGGCGTGGAACTGGACGCCGCAGGCCATGCCAACGGCGATCGCCGCGAAGACGAAGACCAGGTCGCGCGCGTCCTTCAGCGGCGTGCGGAAGCGTACGATCGACATGGCGCCCACGAGCGCGAAGGCGCGGGCTATGTCGGAGCCAATGATCACCATGATGAGGGATACCGTCACCCCGACCAGGACGATGGCCTGGAGGAACGTCTTGGAATAGGAGTAGCCCCCATGAGTCATGACGTAGAGCTTGGCGATGGCCAAGTTGAGCAAGGCGCTCGACGCCAAAGCGATGGTCAAATTATAAGCGGAGATCGAGGAAACGAGCTCGATTTGGCCGAAAATCTCCTGTGCAACCTGATCCATGCCTTACCCCTTGTAACGCGTCCTGCCCGTTGGTCTCGGCTGGCCGGACTGGTCCCTTGGGCTCGTTACGCTCTGTATGACGCTTTTGTGACAAATCGAGCCGTTTCCTAAATCTATGCCTGTCGTGCCCGACCATGGAGAGCGAATTGCGCATAGGGCCCATACGCAGAGC
>JAZFZX010000176.1:0-5785 GCA_036444135.1 Kiloniellales bacterium
TGCTGTGGGAGGGCTTCGGCTTCGGCTGGGGCGAGACCTGCTATTCCGGGGTGACCTTCCCGCTCGTCGAACCCGGCCTCGAACACGCGGCCAAGCTCGGCTACCGGCGGATTGTCGTGTTTCCCTACTTCCTGTTCACCGGCGTGCTGGTCAAGCGCATCTACCACTACACCGACGTGGTCGCCGCGCGGCACCCGGGCATCGAGTTCGTCAAGGCGCCGTACCTGGCGGACCATCCGCTGGTGCTCGATTCCTTCGCCGAACGGGTCGAGGAGATTCTGCACGGCGAGAACAAGATGAATTGCAAGCTGTGCAAGTACCGCGCACAGCTGCTCGGTTTTGAGGCGGAGGTCGGCCTGCCGCAGGTAAGCCATCACCATCACGTGGAAGGCGTCGGCACCGGCGGCGAGGGCAAGGTGCACGGCCACGATCATGATCATCACCATCAAGACGGTCATGACCACGGCCACGGGCACCACCACCATCACGCGCCATACCCGCACGCCGATCATCCGCACGGACCCCAGAGCCTGCGCAAGGCGCGGGCCTGAACCGGCCAACAGGCCGCTCATGCCTCTGGTATAGGGCCATGAACTATCTGCGCGACCCGGCCGAGATCACGCGCCGCTCGTTCGAGCTGGTGCGGGCGGAGACCGATCTCTCGGCCCTGCCGCCTGCGCTCGGCGAGGTCGCGCTGCGCCTGGTTCATGCCTGCGGTATGCCGGACATCGTGACCGAGTTGGCGTGGCACGACGGCGTCGTCGAAGCGGGCCGTTCGGCGCTCAAGGCGGGTGCGCCGGTGCTCGCAGATTGCCGCATGGTGGCCGATGGCGTGATCCGCGATCGCCTGCCGGAGGACAACCGCGTGGTCTGCTGTCTGGATGCACCCGATGTGCCCGAGGCGGCGCGTGCCTTGCGAACCACCCGCTCGGCGGCGGCCGTGGACCTGTGGCGCGGCGACCTGGAGGGCGCCGTCGTGGCCATCGGAAACGCGCCGACGGCGCTGTTCCGCCTACTGGAACTGTTGAACGATGGCGCACCGGCGCCCGCCGCCATTCTCGCCTTTCCGGTGGGCTTCGTCGGCGCGGCGGACTCAAAGCAGGCGCTGATCGATGCTGACTTGAGCATTCCCTACCTGACGCTGCGCGGACGCCGTGGCGGCAGCGCACTGGCGGCGGCGGCGGTCAACGCGCTGGCGGGGGGAGCGCCGTGACCCCGTGGCTGTCGGTGGTCGGCATGGGCGCGGGCGGTCTGCCGGACCTGGCCCCCGCGGCGCGGGCGCTGGTCGAATCGGCGGAGGTTCTGATCGGTGGCACGCGCCACCTCGCCACCGTGCCCGAGGACGGACGCGAGCGGCTGGCCTGGCCCAGCCCGTTCGATGCCCTGGTCGGCGAGATCGAGGCGCGGCGCGGCCAGCGGGTCTGCGTACTGGCGACCGGCGATCCCATGATGTACGGCGTTGGCGCCAAGCTGCTGCGGCACTTTCCGATCGAGGAGATGACCATCGCGCCGTCGCCCTCGGCCTTCAGCCTGGCGTGCGCCCGCATGGGCTGGAGCGGCTCGGACACCACCATGCTCAGCGTCCACGGCCGGCCCTTGGAGCTGCTGCATCCCGCGATCTTGCCGGGCGCGCGCCTGCTGGTTCTGACCAGCGGCGCCGAGGCACCGGCCCAGGTGGCCGCCCTGCTAGCCGCGCGCGGCTATGGGCCGAGCCGGATCACGGTGCTGGAACGCATGGGCGGTGCCGAGGAGCGGCGCATCGAGGGCACCGCCGCCGACTGGCCGGCGGGCGAGGGGGACCGTCTCAACACCCTGGCCATCGAATGCCGGCCCGAGCCCGGTGCGGCCCTGCTGCCCGCGGTGCCCGGCCTGCCCGACGGCGCCTTCAAGCACGACGGACAGCTCACCAAGCGCGAGGTGCGAGCGGCGACGCTGGCGGTCCTGGCGCCGGTGCCCGGACAGCTGCTGTGGGACGTGGGCGCGGGCTGTGGTTCGGTGGCGATCGAATGGCTGCGCACGGCGCCGAACACCCGCGCGGTGGCGGTGGAAAAAGAGACGGCGCGCACGGCCCTCATCGCCGCCAACGCGGCGGCCCTGGGGACGCCCAACTTGGATGTCATCGAAGGCAGCGCGCCCGAGGCCCTCGACGGTCTGGAGGCGCCGGACGCGGTCTTTGTCGGTGGCGGGGTCAGTGGCGCCGGCCTGCTCGATGCCTGTTGGGCGCAGCTGAAACCCGGCGGCCGGCTGGTGGCCAATGCGGTGACCCTGGAAGGCGAGCAGGCGCTGGTCGCATGGCGCGAGGCCAACGGCGGTGATCTGGTGCGCCTGGCGGTCTCGCGGGCCGAGCCGGTCGGCCCCTTCACCGGATGGCGGCCGCTCATGTCGGTCACCCAGCTTGCGGCGGTCAAGCCATGACCGGCACGCTCTATGGCCTTGGCATCGGGCCGGGCGACCCGGACCTGATCACCCTCAAGGCGCTGCGCTGCCTGCAGGCGGTGCCGGTGATCGCCTATCCCGCGCCGCAGGAAGGCGAGAGCCTGGCCCGCGCCATCGTGGCGCCGCACCTGCCGAACGGCCAGCGCGAGATCCCGATCCGCATGCCCATGGTGGCGGCGCGCTTTCCGGCCAAGGAGGTGTACGATTGGGCCGCCGAGGAAATCGGCGCGGTGCTCGACGGCGGGCAGGACGTGGCGGTGCTGTGCGAGGGCGATCCCTTCTTCTACGGCTCCTTCGTGTACCTCTTCGGACGTATGGCGGAGCGCTACCCGGTCGAGGTGATCCCCGGTGTCTCGTCGCTCACCGCCTGCGCCGCCGTGCTGGGCGCGCCGCTGGTCGCCCGCAACGACGTGCTGACCGTCGTTCCGGCGACGCTGGAGGCGGCGGAGATCCGCCGGCGCCTGGCCGACGGCGGCGAAGCGGCGGCCATCGTCAAGGTCGGGCGTCATCTGGAAAAGGTGCGCGGCGTGCTGCGGGACCTGGAGCTGGCCGATCGGGCGCGCTACGTCGAGCACGCGACCATGACCGATCAGAAGATCCTGCCGTTGGACGCCGTCGGGGCGGAGGAAGCCCCCTACTTTTCCATGATCCTGGTGCACCGGCGCGGGGAGGCCTGGCGATGACGGCGGCGCCGGTCTTCGTCGTGCTCACCGAGGCGGGAGCCGCTGTCGCCCGCCGTCTGGCCAAGGCTTGGCCCGGCGCGGACGTGCACGGCCTGCGGGATCGGGTCGACGAGGCCGATCGCCATTTCGAGTCTGTTGCCGAGCACCTCCGGTCCCTGTTCGCGGCCGGGCGGCCGATCGTCGGGGTCTGCGCGGCGGGCATCCTGATCCGCGCGCTGGCGCCAAGCCTTGCCGACAAGCAGGCGGAGCCGCCGGTGATCGCGGTGGCCGAAGACGGCAGCGCCGTGGTCCCGCTGCTGGGCGGCCACCGGGGCGCCAACGGCATGGCGGAACAGATCGCCGAACAACTGGGCGTCGCTGCCGCGGTGACCACGGCGGGCGACCGCAGGTTCGGGGTGACCCTCGATGCGCCACCCGAAGGGTGGAGGCTCGGAAATCTCCATGATTACAAGGCATTCGTTGCGAAACTTCTTGCGGGTTCTGAGGTGCGATTGCAAGGCCAAGCCCCGTGGCTGAGCGACAGCCGCCTGCCGTTTTCCGAGGCGGGCGCGCTCACGATGACCGTTACCGAGCGGGCGGTCGAGGGGTCTGACGGCGAGCTGATCTATCACCCGGTGCGGCTCGCCCTCGGGGTCGGCTGCGAGCGTGGCTGCGCGCCCGAGGAGCTGACCGCGCTGGTGCGCGGCACCCTGGCCGACGCCGGTCTTGCGGCCGGCGCGGTGGCTGCGGTGGTGTCGATCGACCTGAAGGCCGACGAACCGGCGGTCCACGCCGTGGCCGCCGACCTGGAGGTTCCGGCCCGTTTTTTCCGCAAGGATGACCTGGTGGCGGAGACGCACCGCCTCGCCCGGCCGTCGGACGTGGTACGCCGGGAGGTGGGCGTGGCCGGGGTGGCCGAAGCGGCGGCCCTGGCGGCGGTGGGGCCCGAGGGCGAGTTGGTCGTCGCCAAGGTCAAGTCGCGCCGCGCCACCTGCGCCATCGCCCGCGCGCCGGAGCCGCTCGATCCTGCCGCGCTCGGCCGGCCGCGCGGCCGCCTCGCCGTGGTCGGCACCGGCCCCGGCGATGCCGCCTGGCGCACACCGGAAGTGGAGGCCGAGGTCCGCCGCGCCAGCGACCTGGTGGGTTACCGCCTGTACCTCGATCTGCTCGGCCCGCTCGCCGCAGGCAAAGCCTTGCACGCGTACGAACTGGGGGAGGAGGAGGTTCGCGTGCGCGCGGCCTTCGACCTCGCGGCGGACGGGCGGCAGGTGGCGCTGGTCTCCTCCGGCGATCCCGGCATCTATGCCATGGCGAGCCTCGTCTTCGAGGTCTTGGAGCAGGACCAGCAGCCGGATTGGGCGCGGATCGAAATCGCCGTGTGCCCCGGCATCTCGGCGTTGCAGGCCGCCGCCGCGCGGATCGGCGCGCCGCTGGGTCACGACTTCTGCGCCGTTTCGCTGTCGGATCTGATGACGCCCTGGCCGGTCATCGAGAGGCGCCTGACGGCGGCGGCCGAGGGCGATTTCGTGGTCGCCCTCTACAATCCGGTCTCGCGCCGCCGGCAACGGCAGCTCACTGCGGCCGTCGATATCCTGCGGCGCCATCGGCCGGCGGAAACACCCGTCGTACTCGCCCGCAACCTGGGCCGCGCGGGTGAAAGCGTCGACGTCATCGACCTCGCGGCGCTGACGCCCGAGCGCGTCGACATGCTGACCCTGGTGCTGGTCGGCTCCAGCGAGACCCGGCGGGTCACCCACGGCGGCGGCCTTTGGGTCTATACCCCGCGGGGCTACCGGGACCGGTCCGAGGACGACCTGGAGGCCTCGGCATGACCGTGCATTTCATCGGCGCGGGGCCGGGCGCCCCAGACCTTATCACCCTGCGGGGCCGGGACCTGATCGCCGCCTGTCCGGTGGTGCTCTACGCGGGCTCGCTGGTGCCCGAGGCCGTGATCGCGCATGCGCCAGACGATGCGCTGATCATGGACACGGCCTCCATGACCCTGGACGAGATCATCGCGGTCATGCGCCAGGCCCACGCCGAGGGCAAGGACGTGGCCCGCGTGCATTCGGGCGATCCCTCGCTCTATGGCGCGATCGGCGAGCAGATGCGGAGGCTCGACGCGCTCGGCATTCCCTACGACATCACGCCGGGCGTGCCGGCCTACGCCGCCGCCGCGGCGGCCCTCGGCTGCGAGTTGACGCTGCCGGAGGTGAGCCAGACCGTGGTGCTCACCCGCACCGCCATGAAGGCGTCGGCCATGCCGAACCGTGAGGACCTGGCCACCCTGGGCGCCTCCGGGGCGACCCTCGCGGTCCACCTGTCGGTGCGCAACCTGCGCCATGTGGTGGAGGCGCTGGTGCCGCATTACGGCGCCGACTGTCCGGCGGCGGTCGTCTACCGGGCGAGCTGGCCGGACCAGCAGATCATCCGCGGAACGCTCGGCGACATCCGCGAGAAAGTGCGCGCGGCGAAGATCACCCGCACGGCGCTGATCCTCGTGGGCCGGGTGTTGGAAGAGAACAATTTCAGCGACAGCCGGCTCTACGATCCCGACCATGTCCACCTGCTGCGCCCCAAGCGCCGCGCCGGCGGCCGAAAGGGCTAGGGCTCCCGGTGAAGGCGGGGCTCATCGCCCGTAGGAGGCGCTGAGCAAATTGAAGAATCCGTGGCGCCATCCTGCTACG
>JAZFZX010000177.1:0-3473 GCA_036444135.1 Kiloniellales bacterium
GGATTTTTCATCGTCAAATGCCGGATATGGGAAATCCTCGCCTTGATGCTCATCGCCTTCACGCTGTTCCGGCCGGGGTTTTGGATGGACAAGATCTACCCGCCCCTGCAATCAATAGCCGCCAGCGAGATTTTCGACATTGCCGGGAAGATGCCTGTGGATTCCCAAATCCGCATCCGGATCACGGGCGAGGACATCGAAGGACGCGAGATCGACAAGGTGGTCATGCTGCCGCTCGGCGCGGCGGGCAGCGGCGAGGACCGGCTCATGGAGGCCGGTCTCGAGCTTCTCATCGATGACGACAAAGTCATCGTCGACAACGTGGTCTTCGGCAGCACCGCGGAGCGCCAGAAAATCGACTTCGACTTCGAGGTCGCCAGCGTCCAGGTCGATGCCGACCGGCCGCCGAGGCAGTTGTTCTATGTTCCGGCGCTGCTGCTTCTGGGTTTGATCGTCATGATGCAACGCCGCCGCCGGCCCGAGGACCAGCCCGTGGCCGTGGAGGGGTGAGGAAGACGATGTTCAATGATATTCTGTTGCCGATCGACCTCGGTGATCTCGAGACCTCGGCGAAGGCGGTCTCAGTGACCGTTGAGCAGTGCAAGAGCGACGGGGCGAGGCTCCATGTGCTGGCCGTCGTGCCCGGCTTCGGCATGAGCATCATTTCCCAGTATTTTCCCGCGGACTTCGAAGAGAAGTCCCTCGCCGATGCCTCGGGGCAGGTCCAAGCCTTCATCGACGCGAACATCCCGTCTGACATCGCGAGCCAGGCCGTCGTCGCCAGTGGCACGGTCTACGAGGAGATCCTGCGGGTAGCCAAGAAGATCCCCTGCGACCTCATCGTCATGGGCTCGCACAGGGCCGAGTTGAAGGACTATCTGCTGGGCCCTAACTCCTCCCGCGTCGTGCGCCACGCCGCCTGTTCGGTCATGGTTGTGCGTGATTAGGACGGCTCCCCACGTCCCCAGATGTGAAGTGCCGATTTTGAACCGCAGGCCCAATTTTCTGCGGCCTCTGCTGCCGTGCCTGTGGGCGTTGCTGGTTTTCGCATGGCCGCCGGCGGTCTGGGCCGGGGCGGCGGCGGAAGTTCCCGTTCCGGGGCTGGTGGAGATTCCCGCCGGCCCCTTCATCGTCGGCTCCGACCGGGCCGAGCGGGAACTCGGCTACGTCCTCGACGAAATCGCGTACCGGCACAACCGGACACGCCTAGGGCGCTGGTACGAAAGGGAACGCGACCGCGGGCAGGCCGAAACCAGCCGCTTTCAGATCACCCGAACGCCCATCACAAACCGGCAATACGCGGCCTTCGTGGAGGCCACCGGGCACCGGGCGCCCGACGTCGATGCCGAGACCTGGAAGGGCTACAAGCTGGTCCATCCCTACGACCGCACGCGCCGGCATGCCTGGACCGGGGGGCGGCCGCCGGCCGGGCGCGAGGACCATCCGGTGGTGTTGGTCAGCCACGCCGACGCCCTGGCCTATGCCGCCTGGCTCAGCGATGCGACGGGCCGCACCTGGCGGCTGCCCAGCGAGGTGGAATGGGAAAAGGCGGCCCGCGGCACCGGTGGCCGGCGCTTTCCGTGGGGCAACTTCTGGAACCCCTTGGTCCTGAATAGCCACGATCAGGGCCCCTTCGACACTCTGCCGGTGGGCAAATTTCCCAAGGGCGCCAGCCCCTTCGGGCTGCTCGACGCCGCGGGCCAGGTCTTCGAGTGGACCGCGACCGCGGCCGGAGCGGGCCGCTACCTGGTCAAGGGTGGGTCTTGGGACGACAAGGGCTGCGGCGTGTGCCGCCCGGCCGCGCGCCACGCGCGCGCCGAAGGCATCAAGCACATCCTCATCGGGTTTCGGCTGGTGAGCGAATAGGCACAAGGGGCGCCGGTTCTTTTATTTCGGCGTATCTCACGGCATCTTGAATGGCCTGTTGCTTCCATCCCGGCCGGCTGCGGGCTAAATGAGTGAGTTACCATGCGTACTGTCGAGAGACTCGAGGACTACGAAATCACGTCGGCGGTCGACCTCGACCGGCTGGCGACCGAAGACCTCGAGCTCATGGTCGAGGCCGGGCGCCAGGTCGTGGAAATCTATCGCGTGCTCGCCAAGACCGGGGACAACGTGGTGGGCGAGCTGCTGCGCGGCTACGAGACCTTCTACGAGTGGGACCATTACCCCAAAGGCGACGTCTACGACCGCGAAACGCATGCCCAGTATTATTATCACGCCCATGTCGTCGAGCAGCGCTTCCCGAACGAGCACGGCCATTTCCATACCTTCGTCAGGCCCAAGGGCATGCCGCCCGGCATCAAGCCGGCCGACGTGCCGGAGCGGGTGGAAAAGGACGATCCGAACGACGAGCTGAGCCACCTGATCGCGATCGCCATGACCAGCGACGGCTTCCCGTTCCGGCTGTTTTCAACCAACCGCTGGGTGACCGGGGAGACCTGGTACCGGGCCAAGGATGTTTGTGTGCTGCTGGATTATTTCGAGATCGATCACGCGCAGCCGTCGTGGCCGGTCAACCGCTGGATATCGGCCATGATCCGGTTGTTCAAACCGCAGATCGCCGAACTGCTCCACGCCCGCGACCGCGCGGTCGAGGACTGGGCCCGGCACCGGTCCGGCAGCGATGTGTTCGAGGACCGCGATCTCGAAGTGACGGCCTACATGGAGGTGTCGGTCGAAGACCAGGTCCGCGCCATCAGCAAAGCCCTGCTGAAGCGCCGGTGAGCGGCCAGGGCACACCGCCACCTGCGCCCCTTTCGATCGCCGACCGAGTCATAACCGCATCAACAGCCGCTGCAGTCGTCCGTGGGCAGCCCGCGGGCCAGCCAGCCGGGCCCGTCGGTGTTGCCGAGCATGCCTTCGCGGATGTTGAACACCTGCGTATAGCCGGCCTCGTTCAAGGCGGATTGCGCCAGTGTGGAGCGGTTGCCGCGCGCGCAGATGACTGCGATAGCTTGGTTCGGGTCGGCCCCCAGGGCACCCTCCATGGCCTCCAGAAACCCCACCAGACCGTTCGGGTTGTGAATGGTCACGGTCCGCGCCCCGGAGGGCACGCCGGTCTGCCGCCACTCCTGGGGCGAGCGCACGTCCACCAGGACGATCTGGCCGCTTTCGGCGAGGCGCAGGGCATCGTCGGCCGAGATGATCGGAGCGATGGTGTCTTGCGCCTGGAGTTGGCCCGCCGGCCAAACGAGACCCAGGACCAGCAAAGCGGCCGGCACCAGCCCGCGCCACCGCAGCCAGTTGCCTGGCGCGCCTCGGGCCGCTGCTCCGCTTTCAGCATGTGTCATATCCAACTCCTGCCCGTTGGGCTGCGGGAAAGCTTAAGCCGCTGCTGAAACTCAGTCCAGCGTCGCCGCGCTTCTCTAGGCGGCCCTACAGCGTGCCAATGGGCGGCGGTGTCCGGTTGTCGAAAGTGACTTGGCCCTCCACCACGCCGCGCCGCGCGGCTCCGGCCTGACGATCCGAAG
>JAZFZX010000178.1:0-2632 GCA_036444135.1 Kiloniellales bacterium
CCCGGGCGGACGGCGTTTGGGGCCTGTACGAGGAATTGGGCGCGCGGTTCCAAGTCTCCCTGACCAACGAACTCGACACGGAAACGCTCATCCACTGGCACGGGCTGACCCCGCCCTCGGAGCAGGACGGCGTTCCCGAACTGTCGCAACCGGCGCTGCCGCCGGGCCAGACCTATGCGTACGATTTCCTGCACGAACGCGCCGGCACCTTCTGGATGCACTCCCACGTCGGTTTGCAGGAGCAGAAACAGCTCGCGGCGCCGCTCATCGTGCGGGACCCGGCGGAGGCGGGCCGGGACGAGCAGGAGGTGGTGATCCTGCTGCACGACTTCGCCTTTCGCGAGCCGGAAGAGATCTTCATGGAGCTGCGGCACGGCGGCCGCATGGCGATGGGCGGCGGGCACGAGGCGCCGTCGGGCGAACATTCGATGGACATGGGCAGCGCCGAGCCATCGATGGGCATGGGCAACGCCGAGCCGTCGATGGGCATGGGCCTCGGCGCCCAACAGCCCATGGTCCATTTCAACGATATCGACTACGACGCCTATCTGGCGAACGACCGCACCTTGGCGGACCCTGAGGTGGTGCGGGTGGAGCCCGGCGGCCGGATCCGCCTGCGCATCATCAACGCGGCCGCGGGCACCAATTTCCTATTGGACCTTGGCACCTTGCAGGGTGACCTGATCGCAGTCGATGGCAATCCCATCGTTCCCATTTCGGACAGCCAATTCGACCTGGCTATCGCGCAGCGGCTCGACATCCGCCTGGCACTTCCGGCAGGACAGGGGGCCTACCCGCTTCTCGCGCGCCGCGAGGCGGATACCGCCCGGACCGGTATCGTCCTGGCGACCAAGACGGCGCCGGTGTCTCGCGTCTCCGAACGGGCGCATCTCAAGGCGCGGCCGCTCGACCTGGACCTGGAGGCGCGTCTTGTTCCGCTCGTGCCTCTGGCGGTCCGTCCGGCCGACCGCACGCATGTGCTGTCCCTGACCGGCAGCCACAATGCCTATGACTGGGGTATCAACGAAATGGGGTTCAACCCGGATAACCCGCTCTTCGTGGCCGAGGGGGAACGGGTCGAGATCGTCCTGCCGAACAAGACCGCCATGCCGCACCCGATTCACCTGCATGGCCATCATTTCCAGGTGGTGGCGTTCGACGGAAAGCGCTTCATGGGTGCTGTGCGCGACACGGTTCTCGTGCCGCCCGACCGCTCGGTCACCATCGCCTTCGACGCGGACAACCCCGGCCACTGGGCGTTCCACTGCCACCAGCTCTATCACATGGCGGCCGGCATGTTCACCTCGATCAGATACGAAGGCTACGAGGGGCCGGGCGGATGAGCGGCTGAGAGGTTGAGCCGCGCGCCGCGCTCCGAAACCTTCAGCGAACAAACCTGTATCGCCGGCGACCTGACACGCTATTCTACCGCTCGGTCTAACGCCTGGCGCGGGGTGCGCGCCACCATCGGCGGCCTCCGGCGGTCGCTCCCGTGAACGGGCACCACGAGGGTTCAGGGCAACGTGTTCGGCAAGATCTACAACCTTTCGGTGGCAGTCCTCGCGGTAACCCTGGTGTTGCTGGTTATCGGCGGGGCCCTGTTCGTCGTGATCCAGGGCTTGGCTTCCTATTTCGTCGGCGTCGACCTCTGGGGGCCGGTCGCGGAGGTTCTGTTGCCGCTGTTGGGCGCGCTGGTGGACCAGGCCATCGCGCTTTGGACGTTGCTGGCCGAACCGGTCGAGGCGCTGTGGCAAGAGGCACCATCGGGTCCGGAGGCACCCAAAGCGCCGGTGCCGGCGGGCGAGGCCGCGAGCGACTAGGGCGTGGCCTGATAAAGAGCGTTAGGATGGGATCGAGGGCTTAGCGCACCAAGGTCCGCTTAACCCCCGACAGCAGATGTGTGGACAGCCCCGGCTTGGCAAGGTGTGACTTGACGGTGATGAAAGGCGGCCGTTTCGCCCTATGTCGGGTGATGGATAACCAATGGCCGGTTCAATACATAGACCCTATCCTCGGCCAGCGCCGCGCTTCTTCCACACGCCGCCGGGCCGGGCGCCCGCACGGCCAAGATCCGGTCCGAAATGAAACGACCGGCCACGCGCGTCCTTTGCATGCTCGCCCTGACCGGCGCCGTCCTCATAGCGATCAGCGCCTGCGAGATCCAGGTGGGCGCACGGAACCCGGTGAAACCGCCGGGCCCCCCCGAACTTCACTGCGCGGCCGCTTCGCCCTCGATTTCCACCAGCAGGTCGGGACTGGCAAGCCCCGCCACGATCACATAGGTCGCCGTCGGTGCGTGGCCTTCGAGCACGCGATCGCGGATCTCGCGGTAGAGGGCCGTGGCGTTCGATTGGGTGACGAAGACGGTTATTTTCACGAGATCCCTTTTGGTCATGCCGGCGGATTCCAGCACGGCAAAGAGATTGAGCCAGCATCGCTCCATTTGCGCCTCCAGACCTTCGGCCAGCGTGCCGTCGGGATCGATGCCGATCTGACCGGCGATGATCAGGCGCCGCGCGCCGCCCGGAACAAGTGCGCCGTGGCTGAAACGCGAAGCCGGCGGGGCGATTCCCTCGGGGCTCAAAAGCTTCATTCCAGACTCCTCCAAACGGGTCGTTTCACGATGGTTGCC
>JAZFZX010000179.1:0-3089 GCA_036444135.1 Kiloniellales bacterium
CGTGATGGTCACGGGACCCCTCGCCGGCAAGAGATGAACCGTTGATCCCACGGCGCCGGTCGCCCGGCCGCCGCAATGGATCCTTGCAACTCCCCTGTTGTCCCGATCTTACGCCGTCCGCCGCGCCAGGCAAAGCAATCCGCGGATTGCAGGCAGACTCTGTCATGGGCGAAACGCCGCTCTGAGCGCTTCGGTGACGTTAGTCATTGAGCCGGGCGCTGTCTTTGTGCCAGTTTGTCGCCCGCCACCCGCACCGGCCGAATTCCAGCAGATGGCCGGATTTCAACAGATCGGTGGTAAGGGGGCTGGGTCTCCATCTCGGTGTGAGGCCCGTTCGCACATAGGGCGCGTCGCACGCTCGGATTGGCCGCAACCGAGGCGCCCCCGTCCGGCAGCCGTCGCCCGCCGCAGTCAGGGAGGTCTATATGCGCTTTTCAGCCTTGGTCCTTGCAGCATTCTTGTCGCTGGTTTTTTCCGAGGCGCGGGCCGATGCACTTGCCCGCATCAAGGACAGTGGGGTCGTCAAGCTCGGTTACCGGGAAGATGCCGCGCCATTTTCCTATCGCAATGATCTTGGCGAGCCCGCCGGCTATTCCGTGGGTCTGTGCGGTGCGGTCGTCAAAGCCTTGCGGCAGGAATTGAACCGGCCCGACCTCGCGGTCAAATTCGTGCCGGTCGGCGCCGAAGATCGTTTCACGGCTATTCGGGACGGCACCATCGATTTACTGTGCGGTGCCACGACGGCCACGCTTTCGCGGCGGGAACTGGTGGACTTCTCCCTTCCGACCTTCATCGATGGTGCCAGCGTGCTTTACCTCAAGGACGGGCCGGCGGACTTCGAGGGGTTGGCCGGGCATAAGGTGGGAGTGCGTGGCGGTACCACCACCGAAGAAGCCCTGCGCAACTCTCTGAAGAAGATTGGGGTCGATGCCCAAGTCGTCTCGGTAACCGATCACAAGGAGGGGCTTCGGAGCCTGGAAGCCGGTGAGTTCTCGGCCTATTTCGCGGATCAGGGAATTCTCCTGTTCCTCATGCTGCAGAGTCAGTCCCCTGACATGCTGCGGCTTTCCGGCCGTTTTTTCACCCGCGAGCCCTATGCCCTCGCGCTGCCCCGGGGCGACAGCGCATTCCGGCTGTTGGTCGACCGTACTTTGAGCCGGCTCTACCGCACCGGAAAGGTCCGCGATTACTTCTCGAATGCCTTCGGGTCGGCCAAGCCCAGCAAGTTGCTGGAGGCTCTGTTCGTAGTCAGCGCCCTGCCGGAATAGGGGACTCATGCTGAGACGCGTTCGTCCATTCGCTGCATCGCGCCGCCCGGGTTTTCCCGGCCGTTACGCGCTCGCCGTTGTCGTCTTCGCCGCGCTCGGCCCAGGGGTTGTTTCGCACGCCCTCGCCGGTCAGGAGGGTGGGGTTGATCGCGGCCTGCCGAGCGGTGGACTCGATCTCCGCATCACCGGCGAGGATTTGCCGTCCTACCGCCAAGAGACGACCGGCAGTGGCGCGCGCGCCGCAGAGGAAACGCCGCCGGCCAGCGACTGGTCCCGGAGCACCAGGGAGGACGAAGCCTACGCGGCGGGGACCCGGTACCGGTGGCAGTCCGGCCAGCCGGTTTACCGGGGCGACGAACTCAGGCCGAAGACGCAGGGCCTCAATTTGTTTCACAAGGACTGAGCCGAACAGCCACACGCTCAGCCGCACTCAGTCGAACGCGTAGGCATCCATGGCGAGCACGCCGTGGAGGTAACTGGCGTGCAACCGCCGGCCGCCGTGCCCGGGACCACCCGCCCCCAGCGCGACGAACAACGGCAGAAGATGATCCTCCGAAGGGTGGTTTTCCGGCCCGTAGGGCGCGCGGGCCCGGTAGTCTAGCAGGTCGCCGGTGCGCGCCTCGGCGAGCGCCTCGGCGGCCCAGTCGTTGAACGCCGTGACCCAGTCGGGCGCCGGCGCATCGGGGGCACGGCCACGGAATTCCGACAGGTTGTGGGTCATGTTGCCGGACCCCAGGATCAATACCCCTTCGTCGCGCAGCGGCTGCAGTGCCTGGCCGAGCGCGTGGTGATGCCGTGGCCCCAGGGGAGTCTGGATCGACAATTGGGCCGTGGGTATGTCCGCCGTGGGGTAGAGCAGCATGAGCGGCACCCAGGCGCCGTGATCCAGGCCGCGCATCGGGTCCGTGGCGCCGCCGAGGCCTGCCTCCTCCAGCAGTGCCGCTGTCCGCCGGGCAAGATCGGGCGCCCCGGGCGCGCCGTAGACCATCTGATAGAGCGGTGCCGGAAAGCCGAAGAAGTCGTAGATCGTCTCCGGCCGTGGCGCTGAGGACAGGGCGGGTGCTGCGGTTTCCCAGTGGGCCGATACCACCAGGATCGCCTCGGGACGGCCCAGCTCGGCCCCGTAACCCGCCAGGAAACGGCGCGCCGGGCTGTCGTCGAGCGCCAAGGTCGGCGGGCCGTGCGAAACGAAGAGAGCGGGGAAGCGGGACATTACGTTATAGATCAATCTGTTGTCGGCCGTTCTTTCAGCGAGGTGTACAGTTTGCAAGGCGCCTTGGCCGCCATTATAAGGGGACCGCCCCGGGTCCGGCCAGAGGGCCTCATTTCCGGGTTTGCCTGGCGGGCATCGAGCGCTTACTTAACAAGGAGACCGCCGCCACCGGGTCTGCTTGACACCCATAGGGCCCTGGAGTACATGACGGCGGCCCATCGCGGGCAAGGCGCCCGCCCACGGGGGTGTAGCTCAGTTTGGTTAGAGCGCTGGCCTGTCACGCCAGAGGTCGCGAGTTCAAGTCTCGTCACTCCCGCCATTCTTTTCAAGCATTTAGCACTGCACCGCCCCTTCGGGGGCGGTTCCGTATGGAATGCGGTATGGAACTCTGACGGGGTTCCGCACGACATTTTTAAGGGGGTGCTTGCAGGGCAGGGCAGGATCGCCCGCTGGCCCTGCACGGTTGCCGATCATCTATGTCCGCTATTGGGGGTAAAGCGGACGTTCGCGAGTTGCCCTCTGGATGTCTGCTTAGAGCCAGAAGCGGACAGTCCAAGGTTTCGACCGCGTTACCTTTGGTAGATCGGCGTCTTGCCATCTTCGGCGTA
>JAZFZX010000180.1:0-2796 GCA_036444135.1 Kiloniellales bacterium
ACGCCCGACGGGCGGGTCAACCCGCTGGTCCTGGCAGCCGCGCGCATCGCCGGCCTGGAGGAGATCTACCGCGTCGGCGGCGCCCAGGCGGTGGCCGCGCTGGCCTACGGCACCGAGACCATCGCCCCGGTGGACAAGATCGTGGGTCCGGGCAACGCCTACGTGGCGGCGGCCAAGCGGCAGGTCTTCGGCGCCGTGGGAATTGACTTGATCGCCGGGCCGTCGGAGATCCTGGTCGTGGCCGACGGCGCCAACGATCCTTCGTGGATCGCCGCCGACCTGCTGTCCCAGGCCGAGCACGACACCGCCGCGCAGGCGGTGCTGATTACCGACAACGCGGACTTCGCCGAGGCGGTGGCGCGCGCCGCCGAGGTGCACCTGCAGGCTTTGCCGCGCAGCGAGATCGCCGGTGCCTCCTGGGAGGCCCATGGTGCGATCATCGTGGTGGGGTCGCTCGACGAGGCGCCCGGTTTGGTGGACCGCATCGCCCCGGAACACCTGGAGATCGCCACCGAAGCGCCCGAGGCGTTTGCCGAACGGGTGCACCACGCCGGGGCGATCTTCCTGGGACGCCACACGCCCGAGGCCATCGGCGACTACGTGGCGGGCCCCAATCATGTTCTGCCGACATCGCGCAGCGCCCGGTTTTCCTCGGGCCTTTCGGTCCTCGACTTCATGAAGCGTACGTCCATCATCGGCTGCGGGCCCGGTGCACTCGCCTCCGTGGGCCCCGCCGCCGTCACCCTGGCGCGGGCCGAAGGCCTTGACGCGCACGCTCTATCCGTGACCATCCGCCTGGATGACGGTGACTCTCGTTAATCCTGCCGCTATAGGATCAGGCGAGTGAGCCGGAAAGGGCGTAACCAGAGCGGACGGGCCGGCAGCCTATGAGCGGCGAGCAGCAAGACGGCGAGTCCCGGCGACTCATCAGCCTTTCGCTCGACGAGCACAGCGTCGTGCGGCGCAGCGCCGACGTGGAGCACGAACGCGCCGTCGCCATCTTCGATCTGCTGGAACAGAACCACTTCCACCTGGTCGGCGACCACCAGGGACCCTACAGCCTGCACCTGTCGATCGAGGAAAACCGCCTGATGTTCGATATCCGCGATGCGGACGAACAGCCGCTCGACAAGGTGGCGCTGTCGCTGGCACCGTTCCGGCGCATCGTGAAGGACTATTTCACCGTCTGCGAAAGCTATTTCGAGGCCATCAAGACGGCGAGCCCGTCGCGCATCGAATCGATCGACATGGGCCGGCGCGGCCTGCACAACGAGGGCTCCGACCTGCTGCGCGCACGCCTGGAAGATCGCATCGAGACCGATTTCGATACAGCGCGGCGGCTGTTCACCCTGATTTGCGTCCTTCACATCCGGGGCTAGGCGCCGATGGCCGACCTGCCGCGCGCGGTGCTGTTCGCCTGTAGCCTCAATGCCGTGCGCTCACCGATGGCCGAAGGGCTGCTCAAGCACCTGCTGGGCCACCGCATCTACGTCGATTCCGTCGGCGTCCGGGCGGCGGAGATCAATCCCTTCGCGGTTTCGGTGATGGAGGAAATCGGCATCGACCTGTCGAAGCACCGGCCCAAGGCGTTCGACGGCCTCGAGGACACCTCCTACGACCTCATCATCACACTGTCGCCCGAGGCCCAGCATCAGGCCGTGGAGCTGACCCGCACCATGGCCTGCGAGGTGGAGTACTGGCCGACCTTCGATCCGACCATCGTCGAGGGCAGCCGCGAAACCTGCCTGGCCGCCTACCGCGAGGTGCGCGAGGGCCTGCAACGGCACATCGAGGACCGCTTCGCCCTCGACCTCAAGCCGGTGCTCTGAGGGACCGTCGCGCCGCGCGGTTCGACCCTACCGTCGCGGCGGCGCGCGGGTTAGGATTGCCGCAACGAGGTCTGCGCTTCGGCGCGTAGGGGAGGCTGCCCGTGGAGCGGCGCTTGACCACCATCTTGGCCGCCGACGTGGTTGGTTACAGCCGTCTCATGGGTGAGGACGAGGTGGGCACGCTGGTGGCGCTGAAGGCGCACCGCGAAGCGGCGATCAACCCCAAAATCGCGGCCCACAACGGTCGCATCGTCAAGCTCATGGGCGACGGCCTGCTCACCGAGTTCGCCAGCGTCGTCGAGGCCGTCGCGTGCGCCGTCGAGATCCAGGGTGCCATGGCCGAGCGCAACGCGGAAGTGCCCGAGGATCGCCGCATCCAGTTCCGCATCGGCATCAACGTGGGCGATGTGATCGTCGAGGGCGACGACATCTACGGAGACGGGGTGAACATTGCGGCGCGCCTGGAGGGCCTTGCCGAGCCGGGCGGCATCTGTGTCGCGCGCAACGTCTTCAACCAGGTCAAAGGAAAGATCGATACGGCCTTCGAGGACCTGGGCGAGAAAGAGGTCAAGAACATCGCCGAACCGGTCCAGGTCTACCGGGTAAGCCTTTCCCTGCCGGAGACCGCGGCTCTGAAGACCGGCAAGACCGCGCCGACGCTCGCGCTGCCGGATAAGCCGTCGATCGCGGTCCTGCCGTTCGACAACATGTCGGGCGACCCCGACCAGGCCTATTTCTCGGACGGCATGACCGAGGACATCATCACCGAGCTCGCCCGCTTCCGCTCGCTGTTCGTCATTGCACGCAATTCTTCGTTCGCCTTCCGCGACCGCACCACCGACGTGGCCGAGATAGGCCGGCAGCTGGGCGTGCAGTACGTGGTCGAGGGCAGCGTCCGCAAGGCGGGCAACCGGGTGCGGGTCACCGCCCAGCTGATCGACGCGGCGACCGCGAATCATATCTGGGC
>JAZFZX010000181.1:0-2224 GCA_036444135.1 Kiloniellales bacterium
GCCTTCAGCTCGGCCAGGCCCGGCAGCGCATCGAGGCTCTCCAGGCCGAAATGATCGAGGAAGGCTTCCGTCGTTCCCCAGGTCACCGGGCGCCCCGGCGTGCGGCGCCGTCCCTTGGGCCGTACCCAGCCGGCTTCCAGGAGCGTATCCAGCGTCCCCCTGGACAGGGCGACGCCCCGGATCTCCTCGATCTCGGCCCGGGTCACCGGTTGATGGTAAGCGATGATCGCCAGGATCTCGACCGCCGCCCGCGACAGTTTCCGAACGGATTCGGTCTTGATCCCCATGTGCGGCGCCAGGTCCTCGGCGGTCCGGAAGGCCCAACTCCGGCCAACCCTCACCAGGCGCACACCGCGTTCCGCGTAATGATCCTGCAATTCCTGCAAGAGGCCTTCGAGGTCGGCGTCCTCGGGCAGATGCCGCGCCAGATCCTCGGGTGCCAGGGGCTTGGCCGAAGCGAACAGCAGCGCTTCGACCAGGCGCAGATTCTCGGAAAAGTCGGTCATGTTTCATCACCCATGCCGCGGATGTAGATCGGTCCAAAGGCCCCGTCCTGGCGGATGCGCAGCTCCCCCTCGCGGCACATCTCCAGGCTGGCCGCGAAGGTCGAGGCCAGCGCGGAACGCGACACCAGGCTGCCTCGCAACTCGACGGGAAGGAAGCTCGACAGCGTGCGCCAGGTCGGCGACGCGCCCACCAGGCTGCGCAACCGCTGAAGGGCCAGTTCGATGCTATAGAGTTCGCTCGGTGGGATGTACAGGCTCGTCGCCTCGACCCGCGCCGACTGGGCCGCATAGGCCCGCAACAGATCGTAGAGGGTGGCCTCGTACGTGGTGTGCGCCATGATCCTGAGCGGCTCGGGCGCGCCGCGGGCAAAGATTTCGCTGCCCAGGCGGGGCCGCGTCATCAGGCGGCGTCCGGCGTCCTGCATGGCCTCCAGGCGCTGTAGCTGAAAGCGCAGGGCGGCGGCCATTTCCTCGCCGCTCGGTTCTTCGTCGCTCTCCAAATCCGGCAGCAGAAGGCGCGACTTCAGATAGGCCAGCCACGCGGCCATCACCAGGTAATCCGCCGCCAGCTCCAGGCGCAGGTGCTTGGCCCCGCGCACGAAGGTCAGATATTGCTCGGCCAGGGCGAGGATCGAGATGCGGGTCAGATCGACCTTTTGCTCACGGGCCAGCTGGAGCAGCACGTCGATCGGCCCCTCGTAACCGTCGAGGTCGAGCCGGAAGTCGATGCCGATCGGACCGCTCTCGCGGACGTCCTCTTCGAAGGCCACGGGGGCACTCATAGCAAGGGTCCTAGAACGTTACCAGACAACACGTCAAAGATTGACCAGAGCCGGCTTACCGGAGTCCAGATTAGCCAGTAGAAGAAGTTAAGGTCGATCCCCAACCTGCGGCCCAACATCGGTAGCAGGAAGACCGCACCGATGATGATGAAGAGGCCCCAGCGTTCGAGGCGCGCCAGCCGCAGGGCCAAGGGCCGCGGCAGCAGGCCGATCGCCACCCGGCCGCCATCGAGCGGCGGCAACGGCAGCATATTGAACACCGCCAGGATCAGATTGATCAGGATTGACTTGGCCAACGCCTGGTACAACCAGGCAGCGAGCGCCGGCGAGGCAAAGATCACAAGGTGAATGGCCAAAGCGGAGCCCACCGCTAGGACCAGGTTGGAGCCCGGCCCGGCAGCCGCGACCAGGATCATGTCCCGGCGCGGGTGGCGCAACTTGCCGAAAGCGACGGGCACCGGCTTCGCCCAGCCGAATAGGAACCCACCTGTGATAAACAAGACGGTGGGCAAAATGATAGTCCCGAACGGATCGACGTGCTTGAAGGGATTGAAGGTCACGCGGCCAAGACGGTAGGCCGTATCGTCGCCGAGCCGCCAGGCGACATAACCGTGGGAGGCCTCGTGCAGGGTAATGGCCAGCAGCACCGGCACCACCCAGGTCGAGGCATTGTAGAGGATCCCGCTAAAATCACCGCCCATCACCGGACCGCTTAGCCCCCCCCAAGAAGTGTGTCGAGCCTAGCCGTCATGGCCTCCCTTTCGTCGCTGCCGAGTGGCGCGGGATGCGTGGGCACGCACGCCAGCGCTCGCGCGAGCCGTTCCTCGGCCACGGCAGATACCGTGCCCACCGCCCCGGCCACCTCGCTCATCTCGTCCGGATCGGCCGAGCAGTGAAGCACCAGGTCGCAGCCGGCCGACAAGGCCGCCGTGGCCC
>JAZFZX010000182.1:0-2516 GCA_036444135.1 Kiloniellales bacterium
GGGGCGGATTCTTGGGCTGGCTCTCGGGGCCGGTCTCCGCTTCAATACCGCGAACCTGCCGGGAAGGGTGCGGCGGGGCCGCACGATAAAACCCGCCGCGAAGGCGTCGTCGAATTGGGAGGAAGCATGAAATACCTGCATACCATGGTCCGCGTCACCGACCTGGACGAATCCCTGGACTTCTACTGCAACAAGCTCGGGCTGCACGAAGTCGTGCGATACGACTATCCCGAGGGGCGGTTCACCCTGGTGATGCTGGCCGCGCCCGGCGACGAGGAGGCCCAGGTCGAGCTGACCTACAACTACGATCCCGAGGAAATGGCGGGCGGCCGGAACTTCGGGCACCTCGCCTATCAGGTCGAGGACATCTACGCGCTCTGCCAGCATCTGATGGATTCGGGCGTGATCATCAACCGGCCGCCGCGCGACGGTCACATGGCTTTCGTGCGCTCGCCCGACAACGTCTCGATCGAGCTGCTGCAAAAGGGCGAGGCGCTGGCGCCCCAGGAGCCCTGGGCGTCCATGGCCAATACCGGGGAATGGTGACGGCTCTGCCGCGACCATGATAGGCTCGGCACCATGAGGTCGAGAGACGACTACAAACCTCCCTGCCGCCGGTAGGGGATCACTTGGCCGGTCCGCCGAGACCGCGCCGGGTGTCGTCTCGTCGCGCGCAGGCGCACGGCCACCGACTCCGATCCGGCGACATTATTGGACAAGGTAGGTTGAGAGGCGCATCCGGCGGCGGCGGTTTGGCTGTTGCAGGCATATGTAACGTCGATCGTGTGGAGGTGCGGACAATGGGCGTGACGTTCAGCGATTTCGTGAGCGCCGAGGCCAAGGCGCGCGTCCTGGGCGAGGGCGGCCTGCACAGCCGCCTGCCGTCGGTGGCTTATGCCGACAAGGACTTTCTCAGGCTGGAATACGACCGCTGGTTGGCCAAGACCTGGCTGTTCGTCGGTCGCGGGCACGAAATTCCGCGGCCCGGGGACGCGGTTCTGGTGCCGGGCCATCCCTTTATCCTGGTGCGCAACAAGAAGGGCGCGGCGCGGGCCTTCCACAACGCTTGCCGGCATCGCGGCCACGCCTTGCTCGCCGAGCCGTGCCGGGGTTTGCGGCTGATCACCTGCCCCTATCACGCCTGGTCGTACGACCTGGACGGCAAGCTGCTCGGCACGCCGCACTTCGGCGGTCATCAGGTGCACAAGGTGGACGGGTTCGATCCCGGCAAATTCAATCTGGTACCGGTGCGCTGCGCACAGTGGCATGACTGGATTTTCATCAACATCGACGGTGAGGCACCGGCCCTGGAGGACTTCGTTGCGCCGATGGCTGCCAAGCTGGCCGACGTCGACTTCGGGCGGCTCACGCATTTCCTCACCCTCGATGCCGGGTCCGTGGAGGTCAACTGGAAGCTCGCTATGGAGAACAATATGGAGCCCTACCACGTGCCGGTCGCCCATCGGACCACGGCGGCCGGGCAGCCCTTGAAGAGCCACCGCGCGCTGGCGGAGCCGCCGATCATGGGCTGCACGGTGGATATTCCGGGCTCACGCTACACCAACGAACCCGGCGGCAACGACATGAACGCCCTCGACATGAGTGCGCGCTTCCTGCTGCGGACGCCGAACTTTTTCTTGACCACTTATGCACCCGACAAGGTCATCGACTCGCTGATCGTGCCGGACTCCCGCAATCCCGAGAAGTGCTATGTCCAGAACGCCTGGTACACCACCTCGGGGGCCCGCCCGGGCGAGGACGAGGTCGCCCAATGGCGGGATCTGGAGTACGCGGTGCTGCAGGAGGATCTGCAGATCATGAGGATGGTGGCCAAGGGCCTCGAGTCCGCCGCAGTGGATGATGGCGGTGTGCTGTCGCCGGCCTGGGAATCGTGTATCGCCGCCTTCTACGGGGAAATGGTCGGGGCGATGGTCGACTGAGCGCCGCGGCGGGTTGGCCTGCCCTCGGGAGGTGTTGGACCATGACGGAGAAGGTCTGTTGGATCGAGACGATCGCCGAGCATCGCGCCGAGGGTGCGTTGCGCGAGGCTTACGAGATGATCGGACGGCCCGACGGCACGGTGCAGAACCTCTACAAGGCCTATAGCCTGTGGCCGACGCCGATGGCCTGGGCCGACGCGCTCTACCGCGCCATTCTGCACAGCGGCGACAGCACCCTGCCGCAGTGGTTCCTGGAGCTGATCGCCACCCAGGTGGCGATCCTCGCGGACTGTGACTACGCTTCGGCCCACCACGGCGCAAATTTCGAGGCCCTGCTCGAGGACGCGGCACGGGCGGAACGCATGCTGGATGCGGTGCGCCGCGACGATTTGGACGGAGCCTTCGATGGCAAGCAGGCAGCCTTGCTCGCCTATAGCGCCAAGCTGACGCGCGAGCCCGACGCGATGACCGAAGCCGATATCGCGGCGCTCCGCGCGGCCGGCGCCGAGGACGTCGAGATCCTGGAGGTGAACCAGGTGTGCGCCAACTTCAATTACTGGGTCCGTGTGATCAACG
>JAZFZX010000183.1:0-2430 GCA_036444135.1 Kiloniellales bacterium
CCGGCAAACGCTCTCTCCAAACGCGCATGACCTCCGCACCTCCCATGGGATCCCCTGCCCCGCAGATCAGGCCGATCGGCGTATCCGTTCGCTCCAGGGCACCGGACAAGCGGTCTGCTAGCCGCTCCCGGTCACGAAGATAGACCAGCATGTTGGAAACAACGACAAGCCCGCGATTGAAACGAAGCAGGCGCCAAATGATGCGGAACTCATTCTCCGAAGGCTGCGTGTCGGATCCGAAGGCCTCCGCCAGCCGCCTGCGAAAAATGCTGTAGGGATGCGGCGTGAAGCGCGAGATCCACGGTCCTAATGGCGACAACAGAAGCCTTTGCATCCGGGTCGGCTGGCCGATGTTCGGAAAGAGGCCTGCGTTGATGAAGCAAGCTGAACCAATGCTGAAGGGTCGGTTCGGCTCGTCGACCGACCGCGCCAGCAGTTCTTGCGCGACGATGGATGCATAGGCGTGCGCCAGCATGTGAACGGTCTTCGCGCCTGACTGAACGATCAAGGCCTCGACGGTATCGGCCAGCCGTGCCACGGAGAAGTCGCCGCCGATGGGTTTGTCCGAGAAGCCGGATCCCGGCAAGTCTGGCGCAATCAACTTGTAATCGTCGCACCAATACCCCCACAGCTTGTGGAATCCCCAGGAGGCGGTGGGGTAAGCGTGCAGTAACAGCAGAAGCTCGCCATCACCGCCGCAGCGCACAAAGACATTTTGGCCCAGGAGCCTCACGTGCGAGCCGCCGGCGCGCCAAAGTTCAAGATCATGGCTTCCAGCTGTCATGGACGCTTCCTTCGTCAGCCGCGTGCCTAGCTATCCCGGTCGCCGTAGCGCAACACCTGCACCTTTTCCAAGGTGACCAAGCCACCGGTCATCATGGGCTCGATGGCCTCCAGGAAGGCGTTGATGCGCTCTTCGGCATCGACGATCTCCACCACGATCGGCAAATCTTCGGATAGCCGCAGGATCTTCGCCGTGTGCAAGCGGCTCGTCTTGCCGAAACCCATGGGCCCGCGCAGCACGGTGGCGCCGGCCAAGTGCATCTCGCGCGCCTTGGTGACGACGACTTCGTACAGCGGGCGGCGGTCCACGCGGTCGTCCTCGCCCAGGAATATCCGCAGCAAAACGGCTTGCTTTGGAACTTGCACGTGTCCCTCCTAACGGTTGATCGCAATGCCGAGCCCGTGGCCCAGCCACACCCCGACGAGACAAAAGGCGACGGACGCCGCGATGTAGCCCGAGGCGGCCGTCCACTGTCCGTCGCGCACCAGGTAGAGGGCCTGGAGGCTGAAGCTGGAGAAAGTGGTGAAGCCGCCGAATATGCCAAGCATGAAGAACTGGCGCGCGGTGGTGCTTATGAACAGCCGCCCATCCGGCTCCGTGACGGTGGCGAGCAGGCCGATCAACAGCGAGCCGATCACGTTGACGGTGAGCGTGCCCCAGGGAAAGGTCTCGCCGAAATGCCGGGCGATGACGCCCGAGCACCAATAGCGTCCGGCCCCGCCGAGGGCGCTGCCTAGCGCGATCCAGAAGTAGATCTGCATAGCCGCATCACATAACCGAACCGCTGGCCCGGATCAAACCGGCTGTGGTTCGCAAGGCGGGTCCACGATCCGCGGCTCCGAATCGAGATCGCTCACCCAGGCGAACAGGGCGAGCAAAGGATCGGCCAAGGTGCGCATGGCGTGCGGCTCTTCGCTCTGGTGCAGCACGAAGTCGCCGGGCGCCAGCCTGCGCCAGAGTCCGTCGCCCTGCTGCCAGTCCACCGTGCCGCCGATCACGTAATAGATCTCGACCGCCGTGTGGGCGTGTGCCTGGTAGTGGAGATCGGGGGCCTGCAGCGTCATCCCGAACATGACGCGGTCACTGTAATAGGGCCACTGGCTGCCGTAGCGGTCCGGCCCGACGATGGGGGCCACCGCATAGGAGCGGAGGAAATCCGCGACCCGCGGATCACCTGCATAGGACCGGGATGCCCGCCAGGGGATCGCCGCGGCGTTGGCCAGCATGGCATCGGCCAACCGCCGTGCCACGGGGTCGCCGGCCAGCGACAGGGACCGCCCCAGGTGCGCCCGGACGACCGGCAGGTCCTCCGCTTCGCAAGGCCTAGGGGCGTCCAGCGCGTCCAGCGCGCGCACGATTTCCCGCAGCCCGTCGCTGGCGGGACTCTGGCGTCTCTGCCCCTCTTCGCAGACGCCGCGAACCGCATCCAAGAGATCGTCCATCACCGTTTGTCACATCTTGCTCGTGGGAAGGTCAAGAGCAACGCGACCTTGGGCCGATCGCCACCCGATTCATTCCTCGCCGTCCGCCGCGCAGCGGAAACCCACCATGTCGAGGCCGATGTCCGGCGGATTGCCGTGGCGATAGGAAACCCGCAGGCAATAGGGGTTGTTGCCCCAGCCGCCGCCGCGCAGGGCGACGAACCC
>JAZFZX010000184.1:0-2146 GCA_036444135.1 Kiloniellales bacterium
GCGGGTCCCGCCGCCGGACCCCGGGTGCCCTTCAACCCGCCGCCCGGTCAAAGCGGCTCGAGAAGCTCGATCTTGTAGCCGTCGGGGTCCACGACGAACGCGATGTTCCGGGTGCCGTGCTTCATGGGCCCCGGCGGGCGCGTGATCTTGACGCCTTCCGCGGCTAGGCGCCCGCAGGCCTCATAGACATCGGTAACCTCGATCGCCAGATGTCCGAACCCGGTGCCCGCGTCGTACGGCTCCTCCTGGTCCCAGTTGTGGGTCAGCTCGACCGCCGTGTCGGTAGCCTCGGGCCCATAGCCGATGAAGGTGTTGGTGAATCGCCCGTCCGGGTAGTCGGTCTGGCGCAACACCTCCATGCCCAGCAGGCCAACGTAAAAGGCCAGCGTCCTGTCCAGATCGCGCACACGGATCATGGTGTGGGCGAGCCGGTAGCGGCCCTTGGCGTCATCGGATCGCGTCATCACTCCCCTCGCTCGACTTGGTCACTGGTTCGTTTCAATACCGCGATGCTCTTGGAACGCGCGGCCCCGCCGGGGCCTCATGTGTCTTGCAGCGCCTCGACGATCAGCTCCTGAAAGCGGCGCACGCTGTCTTCCCAATGGGGCGACAACCAGCCCCCCTGCGCCGCGACGTCCGATGCGCGGCCTTCCTGGAGACGTTCGCAGATGGCGTGATCCTCCTTATGCACCTTGTGCCAGAGGCTGGCCAGTTTCTCGGCGGCCTCCGGCGCCATGTCCCCCTCGCCCGTGTAATAGATCACCCGCCGTTGGTGCGTGCGGTCCGCCGCCACCGGGGCGTTGAGGTGCACGCCGATCTGGTCGGGCAGATAGCGGCCGAAAACGAAGTTCGGAAACAGGGTGAGGTAGCGCGAGCTCGCGGCCAGGGTGTCGCTGCCACCATTCCCGCCGCCGGCCGACGGCCGCAGGTCGACGGCACTGCCCAGACAGGGGCCGTCGATCACCGTGTAGTGATCGAGCAGCGGTTGATCCGTGGTGGTGGGATGGACGAACTGGACATGGTAGGGCTCGATGTAGTTCTCCACGAGGAACTTCCAGTTCGCCCGCACCTCGCCGAAATCGATCGTTGCGACCGGTTTCATGGCCTCGAGACCGGCGCCTTCGAGGCGCGCGGCCAGCGGCGCTGCATACGCTTCGAAATCCGGCGCCCGGCCGTCCAGGTTGACGAAGATCCAGTCGTGCCACACCGCGGAGCGCACCGGCACGAGGCCGTTTTCCTTGCGCTCGAAGCCGTCCAGATCGTGCTTGTTCGGGCCGCCGAAGTGGGGCGTCGCCCGCAGCTCGCCGTCGAGGCCGTAGGTCCAGGTGTGATAGGGGCAGGTGATGACCCGGCCGACGTTCTTCGGCGCGTCCACCAGCTTCAGGCAACGGTGCCGGCACACGTTGTGGAACGCCCGGATCTCGCCGCTCTTGCCCGAGACCAGAATGACCGGCCGGCCGGACACGGCGACGGGCACCACATCGCCCGGCTTTGCCAGTTCGTGGACGAAACCCACGAACACCCATGCGCGGGGGAAAAGCCGTTCGTTCTCCAGAGCGTGAAACGCTTGGCTGGTGTAGGCAGCGGAGGGCAGGCCGTGGGCCGGCACCCCGTCATCCGAGAAGTATCGCAGGCCGTCAAGATCGACGGCGTGTTCCAGAGGCTGTGCCATCGTCGTCTCCTCGGCCAAGCGCCCGGCCCACCGGCAAGGCTTGGATGGGCAAGCGGGCGCTCGATCGTTCTCTCGCCGCGGCAGGCCAGGCACGCTCAAGGGCCGCACGCCGCGCTTGAGCGCTCTCCCGACCGGCTGTCGGCAATTCTATGAATCCGGTGTCCGTCCCGCCACATCGATTATTTCACCTCTCATGAGATTCCATAATGACCCGAAACACCGTACCGATGCCGGCCCAAATGTTGGCGGCGCCCTATCAGGGTGCTTGATCGGCTTCCCGTTCACGCATCAGCCAGTTAACGAACTTTCGTACGTTGGGGACGTCCAGGCGGTTCGGCGGCACCACCAGGTAGTAGGAATAGCTGTCCAAGCGGATGTCGAAGGGGCAGGCCAGCCGGCCCGCGGTCAGGTCGTCGGCCGCCAGCCTTGGGCAAACGAGAGCGACGCCTTGGCCTTCGATGGCTGCCTGCTGGC
>JAZFZX010000185.1:0-5928 GCA_036444135.1 Kiloniellales bacterium
TGCGTGCCTTGCTCGAACGTCTGGCGCGCGGTTTCCGCCGCCGCTTCGGCCGCAGGCCGGCCATGACAGAGCGCCGTGGCCTCGGTCGCGAGCCGTTTCTTGGCCTCGTTGGATTCGACGCCCCGCAGGCTCTCCAGTCGGCCGGTCTCGTCCAGGGTCAGCTCCGTGAAAAGGCGCAGAAAACGGCCGATATCGGCGTCTTCCGTGTTTCGCCAAAATTGCCAGTAATCGTAAGCCGACAGCCGCTCTTCGTTGAGCCACACGGCACCCTCGGCGGTCTTTCCCATCTTGGCGCCCGACGAGGTGGTGATGAGCGGCGAGGTCAGGCCATAAAGCGCCCGCCGATCGATCCGCCGGGCGATATCGACACCGTTGACGATGTTGCCCCATTGGTCCGAGCCGCCCATCTGCAGCACGCAGTCGTAGCGGCGCGCAAGCTCCAGGAAATCATAGGCCTGCAGCACCGAATAATTAAACTCTAGGAAGCTCAAGGGCTGCTCGCGCTCCAGGCGCAGGCGAATCGAATCGGATGTGAGCATGCGGTTGACGGAGAAGTGCCGGCCGTAATCGCGCAGGAAATCGATGTACTTGAGCTCGTCGAGCCAGTCGGCGTTGTCGACCATGACGGCGTCGCTCTCGCCCTCGCCGAACACGAGATAGCGTTCGAAGGTCTTTCGAATGCCGGCCATGTTGGCGGCGATCTGGTCCTCGCTCAGAATCTTGCGGGTCTCGTCCTTGCCCGAAGGATCGCCGACCTTGGTCGTGCCGCCGCCCATCAGCACGATCGGCTTGTGCCCATGCTTCTGGAGCCAGCGCAGCAGCATGATCGAAACGAGCGAACCGACATGCAGCGAGTCGGCAGTGCAATCGAAACCCACGTAGGCGCAAACCTGCTGCTCGGAGGCCAGCGCGTCCAGGCCCTCGAGGTCGGTGCACTGGTGCAGGTAACCGCGTTGGCTGACTTCGCGCAGGAAACCGGAGCGGATGTCGGTCATGGGGCGGGACGCCGATTCGGGGCCGATGGGTCGCTTGCCGTGGGCGCGCTGTCCTATCACAATCGCGGTCCCTTCTCAATTGACCTACAGAGGAGCGGTCCCTTTGTTGTGCGAGGCCGCGCGATCATGAGCCGGAGCAGCGAGGTTTGGGACGACAGCAAATGGGCTCTCGGCCTCATGAGCGGCACGTCGCGCGACGGCGTCGATGCGGCCCTGCTGCACACCGACGGCCGCCGGCGGGTTTCGCCCGGGCCGTTCCTCAGCTTGCCCTATGAGGCCTCGTTCCGCCAGCGGCTGGCCATGGTGTGCGGCGGCAACCTCGATTCCCTGGCGGAGGTCGAGCGCGATCTCACCCGCTGGCACGCCCAAGCCGCCCGGCAACTCCTGTCGGACCACGGCATCTCGACAACCGAAGTCGGCATTATCGGGTTCCACGGGCATACCATCGCGCACGCGCCGGAAGAGGGGCGCACGCGCCAGATCGGGGACGGCGCGCTGCTGGCTGATGCCACCGGGATCGACGTGGTCATGGATTTCCGCAGCCAGGACATGGCGGCGGGCGGCGAGGGGGCGCCGCTCGCCCCGCTATATCACCTGGCGCGGGCCGCAGAGTTGGCGCGGCCGCTGGCGGTGCTGAACATCGGTGGCGTGGCCAACGTGTCCTGGATCGGGGCGGCGGACCTGACGGACCGCGGCGAGGAATGCCTGGACGGCAGCCAACTGCTGGCCTTCGATACGGGCCCCGGCAACGCCTTGCTGGACGATTGGGTCCTGGCCATGACCGGACACGCTTTCGACCAGGACGGCCGGCTGGCCGCCGGCGGCCAGGTTCATGAGGACATCGTCGAAGCGTTTCTTGGAACCCCTTACTTTGCGCGGCCGCCGCCCAAGTCGCTCGACCGGGACGCCTTCGATCTTTCGCTTCTGGCCGGGCTGTCCGCCGCCGACGGGGCGGCGACGCTGACCGCCTTGACGGCGGCGGCGGTCGTTCGTGCCCACAAGCAGGTCCCAGCGCCGCCACGGCAATGGCTCGTCTGCGGCGGCGGGCGCCGCAATCCCGTGCTGATGGACCTGCTGGGGGACCGCCTCGCCGCGCCAGTGGCACCCGTCGAGACGGTCGGCTGGAACGGCGACGCGATCGAGGCCGAGGCCTTCGCCTATCTGGCGGTTCGTGTGCTCGAGGGCTGGCCGCTATCCGTGCCATCGACCACGGGCGCGCGTGCGCCGACGACTGGCGGACGGCTGTGTCGCACCCGGCGGGCGCCGGACTCGTAGAGGGGTCGTGTGGCGCGGGCTGCCGGTTTAGCGCGATGCCGCCTGGGCCTGGTCTTCCCGCAATGCCTGAGTCAGGTAATCGTCCACGTTCGCGTTCAAATCGTCGATGTGATTGCGGAATGAATGATCGGCCCCCGGGACGATCCGGTAGTCGATCACGATTTCACGCTGATGGCGGAGCTTCTGCACCAGCTTGTCGACCGAGGACACCGGCACGCCGTCGTCATTGTCGCCGTGTAGAACGAGGCCCGAGGACGGGCAGGGGGCGAGAAAGCTGAAATCGCACGTGCTGGCCGGCGGTGCCACGGTGATGAAGCCCTTGATCTCCGGCCGCCGCATGAGGAGCTGCATGCCGATCCAGGCGCCGAAGGAAAATCCCGCGACCCAGCAGGCACTGGCGTTCTGGTTGATGCTCTGCAGCCAATCCAGGGCCGAGGCCGCGTCCGACAACTCTCCCTCGCCCCGGTCGAATGTGCCCTGCGAGCGGCCGACACCCCGGAAATTGAACCGCAGGACCGAAAAGCGCCGGCGGACAAAGGCGTGATAAAGCGCATAGACGATCCTGTTGTTCATCGTTCCCCCGTGCTCGGGGTGCGGATGCAGGATGATGGCGACGGGGGCGTTGGGCGTGCGGTTGTGCGAATAGCGCCCTTCCAACCGGCCGTCGGGACCGTTGAAAATCACGTCAGGCATGTTTGCTCATCCAGATCACGACTCGCTGCATCACGCGGACCGTAGGGGCGACAACCAACAGGTGACGGGCCTTCAAACCATCCGATAATCGCCGATACAAGAAGCCCGGGGTAATACTTGACCATTTTAGTCAGGCTAATTATATCGACTCCTAAGGACTCTGCGGACAAAAAGCCCCCGCCTCCGGGTGAGCCGGAGCGGAAGCTGTTGGTATCATAGCACGTAGGCCTTTAGATGTTCAAAAGTCTCAGCGAAGACATCGATGCGATGATCGCCCGCGATCCAGCGGCGCGAAATCGTTTGGAAGTGGCGTTACTCTATCCGGGCTTTCAGGCTCTCATGTTCTATCGCCTTTCGCATGCCTTATGGCAGCGCGGCTGGTGCATGCTGGGCCGCAGCGTATCCCAGTTGGGACGCTGGATCACCGGTATCGAGATCCATCCCGGCGCGAAGATCGGCCGCCGTTTCTTTATCGACCACGGTATGGGTGTGGTGGTCGGCGAAACCAGCGAGATCGGCGATGACGTGACCCTGTATCACGGCGTCACGCTTGGCGGCGTCGCCCCCAGTGTGGACAGCGACAGCCAACGCGACCAAAAGCGCCATCCCACGCTCGAGGACGGCGTGATCGTGGGCTCTGGCGCGCAGGTGTTGGGCCCGGTCACCGTGGGCTGCGGTGCGCGCATCGGGGCCAACGCCGTGGTCACGAAGGACGTGCCGTCCTGCGTCACCATGGTGGGCATTCCGGCCAGATCGGTCCAATCCAGCAAGGAGGGCCCCGAAAAACAACGCTTCGTCGCCTACGGTACGCCGACGGGCGACATCCCCGATCCGGTCGCCAGGGCGCTCGAAGGCCTGCTGGACGAGGTGCAAAGCCTGCGCGCGAGGGTCAACGAACTGGAGGCGGGGAATCAGCCCGCGGGCAGCCTCGAAACCGTGAGTCTCGAGGAGCCGGCCGAAGAGGAAGACGCCGGCGTTGGCGAGCCGCCTGCGGGCAAGTGTTGACCGTGTTTCGGAACAAGGGGGGTACAGGCTCGTGAAGCTAAGCACCAAGGGCCGCTATGCGGTGATGGCATTGGCCGACCTGGCCGCACAGGACAGCCCGGGACCGGTCACCCTGGCCGATATTGCCGATCGCCAGGAAATCTCGCTGTCCTACCTGGAACAGCTGTTCGCCCGGTTGCGCCGCGGCGGTTTGGTGAGAAGCGTGCGCGGCCCCGGCGGGGGGTACCTTTTGGCGCGTACGCCCAACGAAACCCGCATCTCCGACATTATCGTGGCGGTGGACGAGCCGATCCGGGCCACCCGATGCACGCCGGGTCAGCCGTTCGGTTGCCGCAGCAACAAAACCCGCTGCCTGACCCACGATCTATGGGAGGAACTGGGCAACCAGATCTATCTCTATCTGAACTCGGTGACCTTGGCTGACGTGGTGGACCGGCGGATCATAGGGACCAGCAGCCTGATCCCCCATGACGACGGCGCCTCGACGGCCGCCGCCGGTTGACCGAGAATCTGCCCGGAAGGGCGCCATGCCACGCAGCGTCTATCTGGATTACAATGCGACGGCGCCGGTCCGCCCGAGGGCTGCCGCTGCGGTGAGCGAGGCGTTGTCGCTCACCGGAAACGCATCATCGGTGCATCGCTATGGCCGTCTGGCCCGCCGCATGGTGGAGGAAGCCCGTGAAGCGGTGGCCGCCTTGGTCGCGGCCGAGCCCGAGCAGGTCGTGTTTACCAGCGGTGGCACCGAGGCCAACAATCTGGCACTCAACACTGCGGCCGGCCGGCGGATATTGGTATCGGCCGGAGAGCACGATTCGATCCTGCAAGCGGTCCCGGATGGCGAACGCATTCCCCTGACGGCCGACGGCGTCGTGGATATCGTGGCGCTTGCGGACCTGATGGCCCGCGAACCGGCTCCCGCGCTGGTGTCCATCATGCTGGCCAACAACGAGACCGGCGTCGTGCAGCCCGTGGCCGAGGCGGCGCGGCTGGCCCACGGCGTTGGCGCCTGCCTGCACTGCGATGCGGTGCAGGCAGCCGGTAAGATGCCGGTGGACTTCGGCGCGCTGGAGGTGGACCTGCTCAGCCTTTCGGCGCACAAGCTGGGCGGGCCGCAAGGTGTGGGCGCGCTGCTCGTGCGCGACGGAGTGGATCTGCCGGCGCTTCTCCACGGCGGTGGTCAGGAGCGCCGGCGGCGGCCCGGAACCGAAAACCTGCCGGGTATCGCGGGCTTTGGCGCGGCGGCCCGGGAGGCGGGCGATTGCGTGGCGGCGTTCGCGGATCTCGCCACCTGGCGCGACGTGCTGGAATCGGCAATCGGGGACCTGGCACCCGAGGCTCGGATTTTCGGCAGCGGCGCTTCGCGCTTGCCCAACACCTCCTGCTTTACGATGCCGGGCGTACGGGCGGAGACTCAGGTGATGGCCCTGGATCTCGCCGGCGTCGCGGTCAGCGCGGGTTCGGCCTGTTCCTCGGGCAAGGTGCAGCCGTCTCACGTGCTAAGGGCCATGGGCGCCGACGAGGAGACCGCGAACAGCGCCATTCGCGTGAGCCTGGGCTGGGCGAGCGCACGCGAAGACCTGGACAGCTTCCTCCAGGTCTGGTCCGATCTCCTGCGGCGGGCCGGCGCGGCGGCGCCCGCTACGGCAGGCGTACAGCGAACGGCGTGAGGTGACGGTGACAGAGCGGCCGATCTATCTCGACTATCAGGCGACCACCCCGGCCGACCCGCGGGTGGTCGAGGCCATGCTGCCGTTCTTCGGTGCGCGCTTCGGCAACCCGCACAGCGTGCACCACGTCTACGGCACCGAGGCGGCGGCGGCCGTCGAGGCGGCCCGGGCGCAGATCGCGGCCCTGATCAACGCGGACCCGCGAGAGATCGTGTTCACCTCCGGCGCCACCGAGGCGAACAATCTGGCGCTCAAGGGCGTGGCTTGGTTCCACAAGGCCCGGCGCGGGATCA
>JAZFZX010000186.1:0-2415 GCA_036444135.1 Kiloniellales bacterium
ACCGAGCCCGCCGGGTCCGTGCGCCGCAGGGTCTCAGCCGCGATGACGCCGGCCGGGCCGGCGCCGACCACAAGATAGTCCATGGCTCAGCCTCCCGCCGCCGCCTCCAAGCCGAGGCGATTCAGCGTCTCCGCGGTCGGCACGCCGTCTTCGTTCCAGCCGCGATGCTGGTAGTATTCGGGCAGCATCTTGTCGAGTTCGTTCACCTTGCCCTTGGCGGTGCCCGAGGGCGCCGGGGTCTCCAACAGGCGCTTGGGCAGGGTGTCGTCGGCCTTGGTGAGGCCGGCGGCAAGATTGAACAGGCGCTCCAGGTTCCACACCCGTTCGCCGGTTTCCATCAGCCGCTCCATGCTCCACTCGCCCTCGCAGGCCGCGTCGAGGTGATCGCGGTATTCCTCGGTGCTCCATCCGGCCTCGGCGGTGAACAGGCAGAGGCCCGTGGAATCGATCATCGCGATACGGTCCTGGGAATCCTTGCAGGGCTTGGCTTTGCCGGCGCCCGTCTGGTCGTCCATGTCCTCGTCGAACACCGCATGCTTGAGGTGGCAAGCGCCGCGGTTGCTGGTGGCGTAGCCGAGGCCCATGCCCTGCAGGGCACGGCTGTCGTAGCCGGCGAACTCCTGGCCCTTGACGTGCATGGCGATCTCGGGGTGGCCGTATTTCTCGCACATCAACCGCGAGCCGAGACCGAGCACCTGGCCGAAGCCTTCGTACTTGCCGGTCTTCTCGGCCATCACGGTGAGCGCCTCGGGATTGCCGAACTTGAGCTCGATGCCGTCGGTCTCCTCCTTCGTGATCACGCCCATCTCGTAGAGCTCCATGGCCGCCGCCAGGGTGCCGCCGAACGAGATCGGATCCATGCCGTGCTCGTTCATCAGATAGCTGGCGAAGGTGAGCGCATCGATGTCGTCGACGCCCACCAAGGGGCCGAACGCGAAGGCCGTCTCGTACTCCAGCCCGCCCGAGGCGTGCCAGTACTCCTTGCGGTTGACGATCGTGAAGTGCTCCTTGTCGATGTGCGCGATGCGCCCGCAGGCGATCGTGCAGCCGAAGCACGCCTTGTTGGTGAGCAGATTGCGGTGGCCGTTGGGCTTGGTCTCCATCATGCCGGTCGCGCTGACCTTGCTTGCGCCGTCGAACTGAACCTGCTGGAAGTTTCGGGTCGGCAGGCCGCCGAACTCCTGCATGGTGTCCATCATGGCGTTGGTGCCGAGTTCGGTGAAATCCTCGCGCCCCGGGCTGTCGGCCAGCACCTTGTGGGCGCGCCGGACGATCTCCATGAAGCGCTCGGGATCCTTGACCCCCACGCCGACCGAGCCGTGCACCCCTATGGCCTTCAGGTTCTTCGAGCCCATGACGGCGCCGACGCCCGAACGCCCCGCAGCCCGATGCAGATCGTTGATGACGCAGGCGTAGCGCACCCCGCTCTCGCCGGAGACGCCGATTGAGGCGACTTTGAGCAGCGGGTTCTGGTGATGCGACTTGATCCACTCCTCCGTGTTCCACACCGAAGTGCCCCAGATCTCGTCGGCCGGCAGGATCTCCACCAGATCGTCGACGATGTGGAGGTAGACCGGCTGCGGCGCCCGGCCGTGAACGATCAGCAGATCGTAGCCTGCGAACTTGAGCTCGGCGCCGAACTTGCCGCCGGAATTCGAGCAGGCGATCGCGCCGGTCAGCGGGCCCTTGGTGACCACGACGTAACGCCCGCTGGTCGAGGCCATGGTGCCGGTCAAGGGCCCGGTGGCGAAGATCAGGACGTTGTCCGGCCCCAGGGGGTCGGCCTTGGGGTCCATGTTCTCCCACAGGTACTTGGTGGCCAGGCCGCGCTCGCCCATGAATTCGAAGGCCCAGTCCATGTTGAGCGGCTCGGTCGTGGTCGTGCCTTTGGAGAGATCGACCCGCAGGATCTTGCGTTGCCAAGACATCTTGTCGGTTCCTTCTCGTCGTCTGCGCGTCGAACTCAGGCCGGCCGGCCGTGGCCGCGGAGCGCCCACTGTTCCATGCGTTCATAGCCCGTCCAATTAGCGTCGACGTAAGTGATCGCGTCCGTCGGACAAACCTCAGCGCACTGCGGGTCGCCGCCGCAGAGGTCACACTTGATGACCTTGCCGGTGTCCTTGTTGTAGTTGATGGTGCCGAACGGGCAGGCGATCGTGCAGACCTTGCAGCCGACGCAGATGTCGTCGTCCACCTCGACCGCATTGGTCACCGGATTGCGCGACAGGGCCTCCACCGGGCAGGCATGCAGGCACCAGGCCTCGGCGCACTGCGTGCAGGTGTATGGAATGGCCCGCGACCCGTGCTCGAACTCGAAGATCTTGATGCGCGATTTGGCCGGGTTGAAGACGCCCTCGTGCTCGAACGAACACGCCAACTCGCACTGCAGACACGAGGTGCATTTTACCGGATCGA
>JAZFZX010000187.1:0-5308 GCA_036444135.1 Kiloniellales bacterium
GCCCGGATCTGCGGGGACACGCGCGCAACCACGATCGAACGGCAGGGCGCGGGTTGGCGCGTCGGCACAGCGCGCGGCACGGTGGATGCCGGGCAGGTGCTGTTGGGCTCGAACGGCTACACGGACCGCCTGTGGCCCGGTCTGCGGCAGACCGTTGTTCCGGTGCCGAGCTTCATCATCGCCTCCGAGCCGCTGGGCCAAAACACCCGGCAGTCCGTGCTGCCGGGCGGCCATGCGGTCTCGGAAACCCGGCGCCTTCAGGTCTATTACCGGTTCGACCGGGACGGGCGCTTCCTGATCGGCGGGCGCGGCAACACGTTCGACGTGCAGCAGTCGGGGCCGGTCGCCCATCTGCGGGCCGAAGCCCACAGGCTGTTTCCGCAGTTGCCCGATCTGCGGTGGGACTTCAGCTGGGGCGGCTACGTGGCCATCACGCCGCGCCTTGCGCCGAAACTGATGCGCCTGGCGCCGGGCGTCTTTGCCGGGCTGGGCTACAACGGCCGGGGCGTCGCGATGGCCACCATGATGGGCCGGCAGTTAGCGCTGGCCGCCCAGGGCGAAGACCCGGATATGGCCATTGAAGAGCCGAGCCCCATTCCGCTGCACGCCGTCCGCCAGGCCGGCATTTCCTGGACCCTGCTGACCGGGCGCTGGCTCGATGGCCTCGACCGCCTGCGCCGGGCGGAAGCCCGCGACGGCGGGCGCAAAGCGTGATTCATGAGCCCGGTGCCGATCTGCTGGTCGTGGAACTCGGCCATTCTCTGCCGCTCGACGGCACCGCGTTGGCGCCGGCCGTCTTGCCGCCGGGGCGCTTGGCTTGACCATGGTTGGGATCGGGCGCGGCGCCGTGCGGCGCCGGTTCGCAGACGGCCGAAAACCGTTGGGAAGCTAACCGCTCTGGGAGCTGCGCTCTTCGGCTTCCGGTTCTTCCTCGGGTGCGGCTTGCGAGGCCGGCGGCGTGTCCGCCTTATCGTCGGCCTCGCGAAACTCACCGGTCAGCAGGCTGATCCGCTGGATGATCTTGTTGACCGTCGAAATGTCGTCGTCGCTGGGCGCCTCGGCGAGTGATTTCCGCGGGCTGTCCGGCAACTGGACGAGATCCGCGGCGCGCGGCGGCGGGCCGTCGCCCGAGGGCTCGTCCGGGTCCGGTGACGCGTCCGCCGGTTCGCTTGGCTCGGTGTGCTCGGCGGTGGCGAGGATCTCCAGCTCTGCCGTCGGCGGTTCCGTTGGTGCGGATTCGGCCGGCTTGGCCTCCATGGCCTCCGGCGGCTCCGTCGTGCCGGGCTGCCGGACGGCGTCGTTGTCCTTGGCGTGGGAGGAGTCGCTGATCGCCGAAGCCGTCTCGGTGAGGCGGTTGATGCGGCCTTCCAGCTCGTGCATGGCCGTGCCCAGGCCCTGGCCGCCGCCGTTTTCGAGCGCCGCCAGCAGGTTCTGCAACATAGCCTTCAACTGCTCGTTTTCCGCCTGGATGCGCGTCAGCTCGGCCTTGAGCTCATCGATCTCCTGACGGCCTCGCGCGAGTCCCTCTTCGACTTGAGTCAGCAGGCTCGAAAGCCGCGCGCCGTACTGGCGGTCCTGTTCGGCCAGTTGGCCGTACCGCTGGCCGGCGTCCCTGACCCGCTGCTGCAATTCGGAGATATCGCTCATAGGCAAGACATCCCTTGTCCGTGGCCCCGCGTGCCACGGCGCCAAGGTGCGCAGGCAAAGGTTTGCAATTTGTTAACCAAAAGGATGTCGGCCATGGGCCAAATGGCGCCCGCGCGCCCGGACCTCAGGCGCCCGCAACCGCGGTTTCGCCGGTCAAAAGGACCCATTCGACGAGGTGTTTCAAAACCTTGCCCAGGGCCTGGTCGAACGCGGCAATGATCTCCGTCATGGTGTCGTCCGTGGTCCCGGCCACCGATTCGAAGCTCTGGGAGCCGATGATGGTGCGCCGCGGCATCTGCACCAGCTTTGCGTTCATGGCCACCCGCACGCTCGGAGTAGCCGTTCGGTAGTATTCGGCCTGGAACTCGCGCAGCTCGGACTTGAGGATGAAGTCGGCGCGCAGACCCACGGATTCGCGGCCCACCGCCACGATCCGGCCGGAGTTTTCGAAGGACTCGATCATCAGGGTCTGGATCATCAGCGGCGCCCGGTCGGTCCAGCTGGTGCGCGCGTAATATTCCATTTGTGTGGGCGCCCGCTGGAGCGCGACCCGCGTGGTGGCCAATCCGGCGTCGGCCACCGGCACCTCCAGCACGAGTTGCCAGGCCACATTCGGCAGATCCTCGCTGAAGGTGCTCTTGGGCGTCAGCCGGTAGAGCGCCGGCGGCGGTCCCTGGCCGGGCACCGAAAGCTGGCAGGCGGCCGCCAGCGCGCCCAGCGGCAGCACCAAGGCGGCACCGAGCACCCGGCGCCGGGCCGGATCGTTAGGGTTGACCTGCTTCATAGCCTGACTGTTGATCTCCGAATAGGAATCGTGCGGGATCGCGTTCGACCTCACTGGTCACACGGTTGAGACCGGCGAGCAAGGCCCGCGCTTCGATCAGCAGCGTATTGAGCTCGTAAAGCCCGCCCGAGGCGAAATCGCGCAGGGGCGGGCGGGTTTCCGCCACCATGTCCCGAATCTCGTTCGCCATGGCCGTGAAGGCTCCGGCGGAGCCCTGCATCTCGGCCAGCAGGCTTTGCGCGTCGGCTGCGGTTTCCGCGACCGAGGTGTCGAGCGTCGCCACCATCGTCTCGATCGCAACGACCGCCCGGTCCGCGCGGTCCGCAAGCTGGCGGCTGTCTTCGCGCAGCTGGACGATAAGTTCATTGAGCGAGCCGGCCGTGTTATTCAGGTTGGTCATGGTCTGGCCGGTTTCGTCGAGCAGCGTGCCGATGGTGTCGCGCCGCTCGGCCAGCACGCCGGTAATCTCCCGCAGGTTGGCCAGCGTGGCCGACAGGTTCGCCTGGTTCTCCTCGCTCAGCAGCGCGTTGCCGCGCACCAGCAGCATGTTGGCGCTGGCCAGCAGCTCCGGTGCGCCTTCGAGCACCCGCTCCAGGGTGGAGGGCCGGAAGGGAATAACCGCCCGCTTCTGTCCGGCTTCCGGCCGCAGCGGTTGCGATCCGGCAGAGCCGCCGCTCAGCAGCACGTACCGGGTGCCGGTCAGCCCCTCGATCTCCAGGCTGGCTTCGGTGTCCTCGCGCACGGGCGTTGCCGCTTCGACCTCAATGGTCACCAGCACCCGGCTCGGGTCCTCGCGGTCGAGCTGAATCACGATGACCTCGCCCACGCGCACGCCGCTATAACGAACCGGACTGCCTTCGTTCAGGCCGGTGACGGTCCCGGCATAACGGATGTCATAGCGATCGAACTCGACATCGAACTGCAGTTTCGCGAACCACAGCACGAATGCAGCCAGCCCGGCCGCGAGCAGAAGGACGAAACCGCCGACGAGGAGGTAATTGGCGCGCGTTTCCATGGCTCAAACCTTCTCGGTTCCCTCTTGCGCGCTCCATTGCCCGCGTGTGCCAGATCCGCCGTTGCCATGCCGGGTGCGAGTCTCCTCAGCCGCCCGCCCTCGCGGACCCTTGAAGTAATCCTGAATCCAGGGATCGGGGAGCTGCATCAAGCTTGCGATCGTCCCGACCTTAACACGCTTGTCGATCAGCACGGAAATGCGGTGGCAGATCGCATAGAGGCTGTCCAGGTCATGGGTCACCATCACGACGGTGAGGCCAAGCACCTCGGACAGCTCCTCGATCAGCGCGTCGAACTTGCTGGCGCCAATCGGGTCGAGGCCCGCGGTCGGCTCGTCCAGGAAGACGATTTCCGGGTCGAGGGCGAGCGCCCGCGCCAGGCCTGCACGCTTGCGCATGCCGCCGGACAGCTCGGCCGGGAACTTGTTGGCGGCATCGGCGGGCAGGCCGGTGAGACCGATCTTGAGTTCGGCGATCTCGCGGCGCAGCCGCGCCGTCAGACGCGTGTGTTCCCGCAAGGGCACCTCGATGTTCTGTCTGACGGTGAGCGAGGAGAACAGCGCGCCGTCCTGGAACAGAACGCCCCAGCGCTGCTGCATGTCCCGCTTTTGCGCTGGCCTGAGCGTCGCCATGTCTTGGCCGAGGACGACGATGCGCCCGACCGCCGGCCTGATCAGACCGATGATGGTGCGCAGCAGCACCGACTTGCCGCTGCCCGAACCGCCGACGATGCCCATGACTTCGCCCGGTCGAACCGTGAGGTCGAGCCCGTCGTGGATCACTTGTGCGCCGAACTGCGTGCGCAGGCCGTGCACCTCGATCACCGGTGAGTCGCTTTGCTGTGCCGCCGCCATCACACCCCCAGCACCGCGAAGATGATGGAGAAGACGGCGTCGAGCACAATCACCAGGAAGATCGCCTCGACCACCGACGCGGTGGTCCGCCGGCCCACCGATTCGGCGCTGACGGAAACCTTGAAGCCCTCGTAGCAGCCGACCATGGCGATGATCAGCGCGAAGACCGGTGCTTTGATGAGCCCCACCCAAAAGGACCAAACAGGCACCGAGGCGTTGAATTGACGGGCGAACTGGAAAAACGAGATGTCGAGCGTCCAGTTGATCATCACGGCGCCGCCCAGAAGCCCCATGATGTCGGCGTAGAAGGTGAGCAACGGCAGCACCAGGATCAACGCCATGACCCGCGGAATCACGAGCACCTCCATGGGGTCGAGCCCGATGGTGCGCATGGCGTCGATTTCCTCGTTCACCTTCATGGTGCCAATCTGCGCCGTGAAGGCGGAACCGGACCGGCCGGCGACGATGATGGCGGTCAGCATGATCCCCATCTCGCGCAGCACCCCCATGCCGACCAGATTCACGGTGAAGATCTGGGCGCCGAAGCGCGCCAGTTGGTCCGCCCCCTGATAGGCCAGCACGACGCCGATCAGGAACGAGATCAGGCCGACGATCGGCAGGGCGTTGAGGCCGGTCTGTTCCATCTGGCTGATCAGGGCCGTGAAGCGTATGCGTCCCGGACTGATGAGTGAGCGCAACAGGACGACAACCGTGAGCCCCAGGAAGTTGACCAGATTCACCGCCTCGGCGAACACCTCGTGGCTGGCGCGCCCCACCCTGAGCAGCAGGGCGACGAAGGCATTGTCGGGCGGCGGCGGCGGCGGGCAGGACACTTCGTGATCCCGCACCGTTGCGACCAGGTCGCGATAGGCCGCCGGGCCGCCGCTGAGTTCGACCTCGAGCCCCTGGGACGAAAGGTCCTTGCGCGTGCGATGCACCAGCCAGGCGCCGGCCGTGTCCAACTCCTCGACATCGCTCATGTCGATACGCGCGCGTTTGGCCCCGTTGGC
>JAZFZX010000188.1:0-5596 GCA_036444135.1 Kiloniellales bacterium
CCGAGCGCCGCCAATCGGTCGCCATCATCGGTGCCGGGCCGGGGGGGCTGGCGGCGGCCGAGGAACTCCGGCGCAAGGGCTATCAGGTGGCGATCTACGACCGCTACGACCGGGTCGGCGGTCTGCTGGTGTATGGCATTCCCAACTTCAAGCTGGAAAAGGAGATAGTGCGGCGCCGCGCCGATCTGATCGCTGAGGCGGGGGCCGCCTTTCATCTCGAATGCGAGGTCGGCAAGGACGTCAGCCTCGAAGAGCTGCGTGCGCACCACGACGCCGTGCTGATCGCGACCGGCGTGTACCAGGACCGCGACATCAAGGTTCCCGGCGTCGGCCTCGAGCGCATCTATCCGGCCATGGAGTTTCTCACCGCCTCCAACCGCAAGGGCCTCGGCGACGCGGTGCCAGCCTTCGACGACGGGCGGCTCGATGCTGACGGCAAGGATGTCGTCGTGGTCGGCGGCGGCGACACCGCCATGGACTGCGTGCGCACCGCCGTCCGCCAGGGCGCCAAGTCGGTCAGCTGCCTCTACCGGCGCGACCGCGACAACATGCCGGGCTCGCTGCGCGAGGTGTCGCATGCCGAGGAGGAGGGCGTGGAGTTCGTGTGGCTGTCGGCGCCCGAGGCCTTCCTGGGCAACGGCGCGGTGAACGCCGTGCGAGCACTCAGGGTGCATCTGGGCGTGCCCGACGCCACCGGACGGCAGACTCCTCAATTGATCGAAGGCTCGCACTTCACCCTGCCGGCGGACATGGTGATCAAGGCGCTCGGCTTCGATCCGGAGGACCTGCCCGTGCTGTTCGACGCCCCGGAGCTGAAGGTCACCCGATGGGGCACCGTCGGCATCGACTTCCGCACCATGATGACCAGCATCGAGGGCGTGTTCGCCGCCGGCGACATCGTGCGCGGTGCCTCGCTGGTCGTCTGGGCGGTGCGCGACGGCCGCGACGCGGCCGAGCAGATCGACGGCTATCTGCAGCGCAAGGAAACGGCCGACGAGGACGCACCCGCCGTGGCGGCGGCGTAGCGCACAAGCTTGAGGGATACACGGATGACGGACAAGATCGCCTCGCAGCGTAAGAAACCGCCCTCCGGACAGCCCGATGCGGCTGACCAGTGGCGCCGCAACGCCGCGCATCTGGCCCGTCACGGGCTGTACGATCCGGCCGACGAGCACGATGCCTGCGGTGTCGGCTTCGTCGCCTCGCTCGACGGCAAGCCGCGCCGCGAGGTGGTGCTGGCCGGCATCGAGGCGCTCAAGGCCGTGTGGCACCGCGGGGCGGTGGACGCCGACGGCAAGACGGGCGACGGGGCCGGCATCCACGTTCAGATCCCCCAGGACTTCTTCCACGAGCACATCGCGCGGGCCGGCCAGACGCCGCGCCCGGGGCGCGTCGGCGTCGGCATGATCTTCCTGCCGCGCACCGACTTCGGCGCCCAGGAGCGCTGCCGCGTGCTGGTCGAACGCGAAATCCTCAACTTCGGCTACACCATCTATGGCTGGCGCCAGGTGCCGGTGGACACCGACGTGGTCGGCGACAAGGCCAACGCCACGCGGCCCGAGATCGAGCAGATCATGATCGCCAACAACCGTGGGGTCACCGCCAAGCAGTTCGAGCTCGACCTCTACGTCATCCGCCGGCGCATCGAGAGGGCGGCGGAAGCGGAATCGATCAAGGACTTCTACATCTGCTCGCTCAGCGGCCGTTCCATCATCTACAAGGGCATGTTCCTGGCCGAGCAACTGTCCGCCTTCTTTCCCGACCTGCTCGACGACCGTTTCGTGTCCAGCTTCGCGATCTTCCATCAGCGCTACTCGACCAATACCTTCCCGACCTGGTGGCTGGCCCAGCCGTTCCGGGTGATCGCGCACAACGGCGAGATCAATACCCTGCGCGGCAATGTCAACTGGATGAAGGCCCACGAATGCCGCTTCGCATCCGAGGTGTTCGCCGACAGCGTCGAGGACCTGAAGCCGGTGATCCAGCCCGGCAGCTCGGATTCCGCCGCCCTGGACGCGGTGTTCGAGCTGCTGGTTCGGGCCGGCCGCGACCTGCCGATGGCCAAGACCATGCTGATCCCCGAGGCCTGGCATAGCGACAGCCCGATCGCGCAGGAGCGCAAGGACCTGAACAGCTATTGCAACGCCGTGATGGAATCCTGGGACGGCCCGGCGGCAGTCTGCGGCTATGGCGGCCGCTGGCTGGTGGCCGGGATGGACCGCAACGGGCTCAGGCCCCTACGCTACACCATCACGGAGGACGGCCTGCTGTTCGGCGGATCGGAGACCGGCATGGTGCGGCTCGACGAATCGCGCATCGTCGAAAAAGGCCGCATCGGGCCCGGCCAGATGCTGGCGCTCGACCTCGACAAAGGCCGGCTCTACCACGACAACGAGATCAAGGACAGGTTGGCTGCCAGCCGGCCGTTCGGCGATTGGGTGCGCAACATCACCGTGATCGACGACCTGGTGAAACCGGACGGCGGCGAGCCGGTCGAATTCGGCAAGGAGGAGCTGCGGCGGCGCCAGAACGGCTTCGGCATGAGCCTCGAAGACCTGGAGCTGATCCTGCCGCCGATGGTCGAGGACGCCAAGGAAGCCGTGGGCTCGATGGGCGACGACACGCCGCTCGCCGTGCTCTCCGACCGCTACCGCGGCCTGCACCACTTCTTCCGCCAGAACTTCAGCCAGGTGACCAACCCGCCGATCGACTCGCTGCGCGAACGGCGGGTCATGACCTTGAAGACCCGGCTCGGCAACCTGGGCAACATCCTCGACGAGGACGAATCCCAGTGCCGCCTGCTGCAGCTCGAATCACCAATCCTGTCCAATGCCGAATTCGAGGCCATGCGCGCCTACCTGGGCGACACCGCGGTCGACGTGGACTGCACCTTCGAGGCGGACGGCGGAGAGGCGGCCTTGCGCGACGCCTTGCAACGGATCTGCCGGGCGGCCGAGGACGGCGTGCGCGGCGGCTGCGAGCACGTGGTCTTGAGCGACAAGAACGTCTCCGCCGATCGTGCTCCGATCCCCATGATCCTGGGCACGGCGGCGGTTCATTCGCATCTGGTGCACCAGAAGCTGAGGACCTTCACCTCGATCAACGTGCGCGCGGGCGAATGCCTGGACGTGCATTATTTTGCGGTGTTGATCGGCGTCGGGGCGACGACGGTCAACGCCTATCTGGCGCAGGAATCGATCGCCGACCGCCAGGCCCGCGGCCTGTTCGGCGACATGCCGCTGGAACGCGCCATCGCCCGCTACAAGCAGGCGGTCGACGACGGCTTGCTCAAAATCATGTCCAAAATGGGCATTTCGGTCGTCTCGCCTTATCGCGGCGGCTACAACTTCGAGGCGGTGGGGCTGTCGCGCACGCTGGTCGACGAATTCTTCCCGGGCATGCCGAGCCGCCTGTCGGGGATCGGGCTCACGGGCATCCAGCAGAAGGTGCTGGAGCTGCACGCGCGCGCCTGGTCGCAGGACTTCGTGGCGCTTCCGGTGGGCGGCTTCTACCGCTACCGCCGCGGCGGCGAGCCGCATGCCTGGGCGGCCAACCTGATCCACACCCTGCAGGCCGCGGTCGCCAGCGACTCCTACTCGACCTACAAGAAGTTCAGCGAGGCGGCGCGCCAGCTGCCGCCGTCCTCGCTGCGCGACCTGCTGGATTTCAAGACCGGCGGGGCGCAGCCGGTGCCCCTCGAAGAGGTCGAGTCCATCACCGCGATCCGCAAGTGTTTCGTAACGCCGGGCATGTCATTGGGCGCGCTCAGCGCCGAGGCCCACGGCACCTTGAACATCGCCATGAACCGGATCGGCGCCAAGTCGGATTCCGGCGAGGGCGGCGAGGACCCGGAGCGCTACACGCCGCACCCCAACGGCGACAACGAAAACTCCGCCATCAAGCAGGTGGCCTCGGGCCGCTTCGGGGTGACCGCCGAATACCTCAACCGCTGCCGCGAGCTGGAAATCAAGGTCGCCCAGGGTGCCAAGCCGGGCGAGGGCGGGCAGCTGCCCGGTTTCAAGGTGACCGAGATGATCGCCAAGCTGCGGCATTCGACTCCCGGTGTCATGCTGATCTCGCCGCCGCCGCACCACGACATCTACTCGATCGAGGACCTGGCGCAGCTCATCTACGACCTCAAGCAGATCAACCCGGACGCCAGGGTCTGCGTGAAGCTGGTGGCCCGCTCGGGCATCGGCACGATCGCCGCCGGCGTCGCCAAGGCCAAGGCCGACGTCATCCTGATCTCGGGTCACGTGGGCGGCACCGGGGCGAGCCCGCAGACCTCCATCAAGTACGCGGGCGTGCCCTGGGAAATGGGCCTGTCGGAGGTCAACCAGGTGCTCACCCTCAACCGCCTGCGCCACACGGTGCGCCTGCGCACCGACGGCGGCATCAAGACCGGCCGCGACGTGGTGATCGCAGCGATGCTGGGGGCCGAGGAATTCGGCATTGGCACGGCCTCACTGGTGGCCATGGGCTGCATCTTGGTGCGCCAGTGCCATTCCAACATCTGCCCGGTCGGGGTCTGCACCCAGGACCCGGCGCTGCGCGAGAAGTTCACCGGGTCGCCGGAAAAGGTGGTCAACCTGTTCAGCTTCGTGGCCGAGGAGGTGCGCGAGATCCTGGCCTCGCTCGGGGCCCGTTCGCTCGACGAGATCATCGGCCGCACCGACCTGCTGCTGCAGGTGAGCCGCGGCGCGCCGCACCTGGACGACCTCGACCTCAACCCGATCCTAGCGATCGCGGACCCCGGCGACTATCCGCGGTTCTGCACGCTGGAGGGACGCAACGAGGTGCCGGAGACCTTGGACGCCCAGATCATCGAGGACGCCCGGGCGCTGTTCGAGGACGGCGAAAAGATGCAGTTGCAGTACACGGTGCGCAACACCCACCGGGCAATCGGCACCAAGCTGTCCTCCAAGATCACGCGGCGCTTCGGCATGGACAAGCTGCGGCCCGGCCACGTGACGGTCCGCCTGCGCGGCTCGGCCGGGCAGTCGCTCGGCGCCTTCGCGGTCCAGGGCCTGAAGCTTGAGGTCTTCGGCGACGCCAACGACTACGTGGGCAAGGGGCTGTCGGGCGGCACCATCGTGGTCCGGCCGATGACGGCGAGCCCCCTGGTCTCCCACCAGAACGTCATTATCGGCAACACCGTGCTCTATGGCGCGACGGCCGGCCGCCTGTTCGCCGCGGGCCAGGCGGGCGAACGCTTCGCCGTGCGCAACTCCGACGCCGTCGCCGTTGTGGAGGGCTGCGGCTCTAACGGCTGCGAATACATGACCGGCGGCGTCGTCGTCATCCTCGGCGAGGTCGGCGACAACTTCGCCGCGGGCATGACCGGCGGCATGGCCTTCGTCTACGACCCGGCCGAGACACTGCCGATCCGCATCAATCCCGACACCGCGCTCTATCAGCGGGTCGAGCCCGGCCACTGGGAAAAGCTGTTGCGCGGCCTGGTGGAGGAGCACCAGCGCGAAACCCAGTCGCGGTTCGCCGAACGGCTCCTGGTCGACTGGCAGCGGGAACTGGGCCATTTCTGGCAGGTCGTGCCGCACGAGATGATCGACCGTCTCGAACAGCCGCTCACCGGAAC
>JAZFZX010000189.1:0-2251 GCA_036444135.1 Kiloniellales bacterium
CGCCCGACGGCATCCGCGCCAACGCGGTCGCGCCCGGCGTCATCGACAACGACTTCACCAAGGGCCGCATGACGCGCGAGATCAAGGACGAGATCGCCAAGCAGGTGCCGCTGGGCCGTCTTGGCACTCCGGAGGACGTTGCCAAGGTCTGCCTGTTCCTTGCCTCCGATCTGTCGTCCTATGTTACGGGCACCGTTTTGTCGGTGAATGGCGGACTGCTGATCGCCTGATCCGGCAAGTCGCGATCCGCTGGGCACGCGGGCGGGATTCGACGCTGCGGAACGCCGGGAGGGGTCCAGGGTCGGGTCCGGCCCGAACGGAAAACGCCTTATACCAACGGTATTAGACAACCATGCAAGGAACGGCCGCCAGATTGCTTACCTTGCGCGACACGCTGCCCAACAACATGCCCTCGACCTGGCCCAGGCCACGGCTGCCCAACACGATCAGATCGATGCCGTTTCGGTCCGCGTATCCAACGATGGAATTGGCGGGATCGCCCGTTCCTATGTCGCTTTCCACCGACGTGACGCCTTTGGTCTCGGCGACCCGCTTGGCTTGGTTGACGAGGCGTTCGCCAATCGTGTTGAGCACGTCCTGCCGGGTTCCCTGAACCGTCTCCAATTCGGCGATATGCTGGAGCTCCAAGGGAAGCTGCATCGCACGAACGACATGGATCAGATGCAGTTTGGCGTCGAATTTCTTCGCCATTTCGATGCCCATATCCAAAGCTTGCAAGGACGGCTTCGATCCATCAATCCCGACAAGAATGTTGCTGATCATGCCAATCACTCCCTCCTGAGCCTGCGCCTTACGGATTGCAGAGGTTCGTCTTCCCCTCCCCCGCAAATCATACTCCGGCGCCACCTGCCCCGCCACCTAAAGGAGCTTCCGGAACAAGCGGAATCCCTGCCCGCTTCTCCAGACTTCACGGCTCGGTGGCCAATCTATTTACAGGGGCAGCACGCGCCCGATGCCCTTTTCGGCCGCCCGTTCATAGACGGCCGCGCCGACGGCAACGTCGGCCAAGCCGACGCCGGCAAACACCAGGGCGGTGCGTGCCTCGGGTGAGGGACGGCCGGCCAGCCGGCCCGCGACCAGATCCGCAACCTCGCCGTCGTAGGGTTTGGGATAAGCCAGGTTCTCGGACCCGGCCTGAGCGATGTCGTCGGTCACCACCTGGTCGAGCCCCGGCAGGGTTTCGGAGATCCACGACAGGCCCAGATCGACCATGCCCGTGAACGAGCCGGGAGCGAGCCAGGCCGCATCCAGAAACGGCTCCGTCCGCGGCACGACCGGCGTGCTGGTGATGACGATATCCATGTCCGCCAGGGCCGCGCGCGGGTCCTCGACCGCCTCGGCCTCCATGCCCTGGGCTCTGACCTCGTCGGCAAAGGCCTCCGCCGTCGTCAGGCGGCGGCTGAAGGCGCGAACGCGCGCGATGGGGAAATGCGGGCGCAATGCCGCAAGTTGAGCGCGTGCCTGACGGCCGCAGGCGACGAAACCGATCGAGGCGCTGTCGGGCCGGGCCAGGCGGCGGGCCGTGACGGCCGTGATGGCAGCGGTGCGCACGTCCGTGACCCAACGGGCGTCCATAGCCGAGACCGGCATGCCCGTCGCCGCATCGTTGAGCACGATCAGGCCGGCAATGTGAGGCAACCCCCGTTCCTGATTGCCGGCCACGCCGACCCACTTCACACCGGCATAGGAGGGCTCGTCCATCACACCGGGGCTGGCCAGAAACAAGGCGCGGTTCGGCGCCTGAAGGGCAAGCTTCGGTTTCATCAATGCGGTGCCCGCAGCCTTGGCCGCGAACATGGCCTCCACCGCCTGTTCCACCTCGGCCAGGCTTAGAGCGCAGGCCTCGATGTCGGCGTTGGAGAGATAGAGGATGTCCCGTCCGAGTCTCATTGCAACCCGGACCTGAGCACGGGCGCACGCCGTGGCGCAACCGCTTTGTGGTCGATGCCGGGTGGCTTACGCAACACCGGGCCCGCACCCGTTTTGGATTAGTTCGGGTCCTCTCGAAGCCAGGCCCGCGCCGCCGCAATGTCGTCGCGTTCGAAATAGCGCACCTTGCAACGCAGCAACGGGTCGAGAGCCTTGGACATCCATTTGAGCCAGGCGCGTTCGCTGACGACGGCGCAATGGCTGATGTCTTTCAGATGGTGGAACGTGAAGCTGATGTCGGCGGGGATGATCGACAGATCGAACTTTCCGATGTGACGGATATCCTCGAGCAGGCGGACGC
>JAZFZX010000190.1:0-3649 GCA_036444135.1 Kiloniellales bacterium
CTCCGACGTCGTTCCCGGCGAGATGAAGCTCGTCGAGGTCGACGGCGAAGAGGTGGTGATCGCCAACGTCGGGGGCGATTATTTCGCGTTCAGCAATGAATGCACGCACGAGGGCGGGCCCTTGGCCGACGGCGAGCTCGAAGGGCACGTAGTGACCTGCCCTTGGCATTTCACGCCGTTCAACGTCATGACGGGCAAGGCCATGGAAGGCGGGGTCACCGACGATCCCGTCGCCACCTACGAGGTCCGCCTCGAGGGCGACGACATTCAGATCCGCAAAGGCTAACGCGCGCTGGTGCGCGCCGGCCCCGATGCTCAGATCGTCCCGGTCGCCTCGGGTCCCGCGCCCGGCCAGGTGTCGCCCAGGGCATAGCCCTCGGGAAAGGGGTCGTCGGGGTCGAGCCACAGCTCGCTCACGCCCACGATCCAGGTGCGCCCGGTGATGCCGGGCACGATCGCGTCGTAGGGGCCGACTTTGGTGAGGCCCAGGATCTCGCCGATCAGCTCGGTGCCGAGCAGCGAAACGTGGCACAGCCTCTGTCCCGGCGCCAGCTCGCCCTTGGCATGCATGACGGCCAGGCAGGCCGAGGTGCCGGTGCCGCTGGTGCTGCGCCCGAGCCAGCCCGGCTGCACGATGCAGATACCCTTGGCCCGCTTGGTGTGGCCGTCGTCGGATTCGACCGGGCCGCGGATGAACCCGAAATAGTCCGCCGCCAGGGCCGGGTCGTCGGGGTGCGTGATCGGAAGCTGCTCGGCCGCGGCGCGCGCCAGCAGGTTGCCGGCCTTGGCGAGGTCGGGGGCCTCGTCGGGGCTCAGCGCGAAGCCGAGGTCGCGGCCGTCGGCAAGGGCGTAGAGGCAGCCCGCGTAGGCCACGTCGGCCGTCACGGTCCCGAAGCCCGCGACCTCCAGCGGCACGTCGCTATGGGGCACGAAGGCAGGCACGTTGCGCAGCCGGCTGTCCAGGCATTTGCCGTCGCGGCAGCGCGCCGTCACCGTCACCAGGCCGCCGGGGGTGTCCAGGGTGACGACGCTCTCCGGTTCCGTCATCTCGACCATCCCAAGCTCCAGCAGAACGACGCCCACCGACATGGCATTGGTGCCCGACATGGCGGGATAACCCATGGACTCCATTATGACGACGCCGGCGTCGGCGGCCGGGTCGATCGGCGGCGTCACGAGGTTGGCGCTCTGAACGATCTGGCCGCGGGGCTCGCGCAGCACCATTTTGCGCAGCCAATCGGCCTCGTGCTTCATGTAGAGCATGCGCGCCAGCATGGTATCGCCCGGCGGCACCGCGACGCCCGATACCACGACCCGGCAGTTCTCGCCCTCGGTGTGGGTGTCGACGACCTTGATCAATTTGCAGCTGCGCATGGCTGAAGCCTAGCTAGGATCGTTGGTATCATTCGTAGGCCGCGACCGGCGGGCCCAGCAGGTCGGCGATCGGTTCGACGCCGAGGCCCGGCGCATCGCCGACCGTGAGGCACCCGTCTTCTACGGCAGGCGCACCCGCGGCGAAATGCACCGTGTTGTAGCTGTGCAGATCCGTGGTGTTCAACAGGACCTCCGGCGGGGTGCTGGCCGCCAGGTGGGCCAACGCGGCCGTGACGATCTCGCCGCCCCAGGTGTCCTCGACGGTCATGGGAAGTTTGTTGGCGGCGCAAACGTCGCGGAGCATCCGAGCCTTGGTGAGGCCGCCGTGCTTGCCCACCTTGATGGAGGCGATATCGCAGGCATCGTCCTGCCGGGCGCGCTGCAGGTCTTCCAGGCTCTGCAGGCTCTCGTCCAGCTTGAAGGGCTGGCGCGCGCGGCGCCGGACCGACAGGCAATCGGCGTAGGATTCGCAGGGCTGCTCGAGGATGTAGTTGAGGTCTCGGGTGGCGTTCGCCACCTGAAGCGCCTCGTCGCGCCGCCAGCCGGTATTGCCGTCGGCCAGCACGACGCACTCGGGTCCCACGGCCTCGACCACGGCGCGGATGCGCCGCGCGTCATCGGCCGGGTCGCCACCCACTTTGAGCTGGATCTGGCGGTAGCCCTCCGCGCGAAACCCTTCACTGGCCGCGGCCATCGCCTCGGGCGTGTCTTGCGGCACGGCGCGATACATCGCCATGGCGTCGTTCTGCCGGCCCCCAAGCAGGCTGTGCACCGGCAGACCGGCGGCCTTGCCCAGGATGTCCCAGCAGGCGATGTCGAGCGGCGACTTTACGTAGGCGTGGCCGCGCATCTCCCAATCCATCACCCGGTTCAGCGCCCCGATGCACGTCGGGTCGCGTCCGATCAGGTGCGGCGCCAGAACGCCGATGCCGGTTCGTGCGCCCGCCGCATAAGCCGGCAGGTACGCGGCGCCGAGCGGACAGACCTCACCCCAGCCCGTGAGGCCTTCATCGGTATCGAGGCGAACGATCGTGCTGTCGGCCACCTCGACGGCCTTGCCCTTGGCCCAGCTGTAGGTGCCGCCCACGTAGGGCAGGTCGATCTGATAGACGGTGATTCGGGTTATGCGCATGTCATTTTCCTATCCGGGCAGGATCACGAAGTTGCCGACGTGCTTCTTCTCCAGGAATTCCGCCTGGGCGTCGCGGATCGCCGCCAGCGGGAAGGTCTTGGCCAGCAGCGGGCGGACCTCGCCGCGCTCGATATAGCCGACCAATTTCGGGAAGATGTCGCGCGGCATGACGGTGGCGCCGAGGACCTCCAGGTCCTTGAGGTAGAGGGTGCGCAGGTCGAGCGCGACCATGGGGCCGGCGATGGCGCCCGAGGTGATATATCGCCCGCCGCGGGCCAAGGCGTCGAGCAGGCCGGGAAAGCCATCGCCGCCGACGATATCGGCCGCCACGTCCACCTCGCCACGAGGCGCCGCATCGCGCACGGCCGCCGCCAGATCGTCGGTCTCGCGGGGGATCACGGCATCGGCGCCCAGACCTTCGACCGCGGCCATCTTGCTGCGGCCGGCCACCGCGATCACCGTGGCGCCACGGCGCTTGGCGAGCTGCACCAGGGCCGAGCCGACGCCGCCCGAGGCGCCGGTGATGAGCACCGTCTCGCCGTCCGCGAGCCGCGCCCGGGTCAGCATGTACTCTGCGGTCGAATAAGAGCAGGGGAAGGTGGCGAGGTCCGGATCGGCGAGGTCCGATTGGATCGGGAAGGCGTTGACGGCCGGCGCCGTCGTGTATTCGGCGTAGCCGCCGTCGCGCTCGCTGCCGAAATAACCGGCAAGCTCGCGCTTGTCCGGCTCGGTCGCGTCGCGCATCCAGGGATCGACCAGGACGCGTTCGCCCATTCTGTCGCGGGAGACGCCGTCGCCGACGGCCACGATGCGCCCGATCACGTCGGCGCCCTGGATGCGCGGAAAGGCGAGCCCGGCGCGGCCCCAGGTCGAATCCACGCCGCGCGTCTCGCCGAACCCGGCGGCCCCGGCGTCGGCCGTGGTGCCTTCGGTGACCGCTTTGCTGTACCAGCCGATGCGGGTGTTGATGTCGGTGTTGTTCATGCCGCAGGCCCCCACTTCGATCAGCACCTCGTCGGGCGCGGGCGAAGGCACGGGCACGTCATCGCGGAAGACGAGCCTTTCCAGCCCGCCGTGGCCGGTCAGGTGGACGGCGCGCATGGTCTCGGGAATGTCGGGCATTGTCATGGCCTCCGGGTCGGC
>JAZFZX010000191.1:0-22913 GCA_036444135.1 Kiloniellales bacterium
ATCCGTGGGTGAAGTGGGCCCAGAAGCGGGCTCGCGGCTCGTGGGCGTCCTGGACGCGGAGATCATCGCCGTGCTGCACGGCGAAAGCTTCGAACACGAACCCTGGAGCACGCGCGCCGTGGCCGAAATCATGGCCATGCCCGGAGCCTTCGGCTACCTGGCCGAGCGGGAGCGGGAGCGGGAGCGGGCGCGGCAGCCGGCGGCCCGGTTATTATGCCCGCAATGGCGCCGCCGCCGTGGCGGCGATGGCGCTGTGCCGCCCGCTCACGTGAATGAAGTCCCGGCGGATTTATACTCAGCAGAAGAACCCGCGATTTGTGGTGGATAATGTACTGAGCCCTGTCGAAATCCTGTGCTCAGGACTTCCCACGGACACTTGTTTGTATCGATTCTTCATCGTTCTGGACGAGAGTTAATAGTGTCAGAGTCACCTCAGAAGGATTGCGTGTTTTATTTTTTTCTTTTTCTCTATAAACGATAATGTTATTAAGACTATTGGCATGTTGGCCTATGAAAACGGGGGTAAACAAGAGCAATGACGGAACGGGTCAAGACGAGCGAGCTATTGTCTCTTTCGACGAACATCGTAGCTGCGCACGTTTCTAACAACTCCGTGGCCGTTTCTGATCTTCCGCAACTAATTCGGGACGTTTTCGAGACGTTGTCCGCAGTCCAGGGTGGGGGTGAACGAGAAGCGGAGCGGCCCACGCCGGCGGTTTCCATCAAGCGTTCGATAACGCCCGATCACATTGTCTGTTTGGAAGACGGCAAAAAGCTGAAGATGTTGAAACGGCATCTGAAGACGGCCTACAACATGACCCCGGAGGAGTATCGGGAGCGTTGGGGCTTGGCGTCCGACTATCCAATGGTGTCGCCGAATTACGCAAAGCAGCGTAGCAAACTGGCCAAGCAAATCGGGCTGGGCACGCGGGCGCGACGCCGCCGGTCCTAATCATCGACGAGGCGGTGGCCGGACCCGGTTCAGTAGGCCGTAGGCGGACGGTGCCGATTTGGGTATCATTGCGCTGACGAACGGCATCACGTCGGCGGCACTATGATTTCCCGGATCGAGCAAATTTGCTTGGAAAAAGGTCTCAAGATGACCGATCAGCGGCGGGTGATCGCCCGGGTGCTGTCGGAGGCGACGGATCATCCCGATGTCGAGAGACTCTATCAGCGTGCCGCGGCCGTCGATTCCCGGATCTCCATTGCGACGGTCTATCGCACGGTCAAGCTGTGGGAGGAGGCCAACATCCTCGAACGCCACGACTTCGGCGACGGGCGCGCCCGCTATGAGGAGGCACCGGAGGTCCACCACGATCACTTGATCGACATGAAGACCGGCGAGGTCATCGAATTCCGCAACGACCAGATCGAGCACCTGCAGCAGGAAGTCGCCGCCCGGCTCGGTTATAAACTTGTCGGTCATCGCCTCGAGCTTTACGGAACCCGGCTCAACCCCGACCGCAAAGAGCCGGACGGCCAGAACGAGCGGTAGGGCCGGCCGGCGGGATCTTTCGCGAACATGGCCAGCAGGCCACGGGCAGAACAGCAGACGATCATCGAATGGTCTTAACCAACGAAAAACAGACCAGACCCGTCGAGGTTCAGACGGAGGATTTACTGATCCGGCTGGCGGAATCCCCCGCCGAGGTGTCGGCGTCGCAAGCCCTGCGGTTTCGTGTCTTCTGCGAGGAAATGGATGCCAAACCCAGCCGCGAGATGGCCCTGGCGCAGCGGGAGTTCGATTCATTCGACGAGTTCTGCGATCATCTCCTGGTATTCGATCGCAGCAAGGGTACGGGCCCCGAAGCGGTCGTCGGCACCTATCGATTCATGCGCCGCGCGGCGGCGGCCCAGCGCGGTCAATTTTATACGATCGACGAATATGACATCTCCCGCCTGTTGTCCCATCCCGGTGAAATTCTGGAGCTCGGCCGGTCCTGCGTCGACCGGGAGCATCGCAGCGGCGCGGTCATGCAACTGTTGTGGCGGGGCATCGCCGAATATGTCCTGCACCATGACATCGACCTCATGTTCGGCTGCGCGAGTCTTCCGGGTGTCGACCTGGAACCGCTGGACCGGCCGCTGTCGTACCTCTACCACCACCATTTGGCGCCGCCGGCCCTGCGCCCACGGGCGGTAAAGGACCGCTACGTCGATATGAACCGGTTGCCGCTTGACGCCTTCGATCCGCGCGCGGCGCTGCGGGAGCTGCCGCCGCTCGTCCGGGGTTATCTTCGCCTCGGCGCCTACGTTGGCGACGGCGCGGTCATCGATCGGGATTTCGGAACCATCGACATTTGCATCGTGGTCAAGACCGATCTGGTGACCGAAAGATATCACCGGCATTACACGCGGGAAGAATCGGCGCGGCGGCGGGGCGCGGGTTGAGAGCGGTGCCTTCGGATAACCTAGGATCGCCGCTTCGCGCCATGGGCCGCATCATCGCCTATCTGGCCTTTACGCTCGTCGTGATCCCGGTTCAATGCCTGGCGCTCGCTTTCGGCTCACGGCTTCGCACGGCGATCCCTATTTGGTACCACCGGCGCTGCTGCCGGCTGTTGGGCATCCGGGTGGAACGGCGCGGTCGCCCGTCGGCGCAGCACCCGGTGCTGTTCGTGTCCAATCACTGTTCCTACCTGGACATCACCGTGTTGGGCTCGCTCGTCACGGCATCCTTCGTCGCCAAGGCAGAGGTCGCCGGCTGGCCATTGTTTGGGCAGCTCGCCCGTCTCCAGCGTTCGGTGTTCGTAGAACGCCGGGCCTTTCGGACGGCCGGCCACCGCGATGACATGCTGGCGCGGCTGGAGGCGGGCGACGATCTGATCCTCTTTCCGGAAGGCACGAGCAGCGACGGCAACCGGGTTCTGCCGTTCAAGAGCGGCCTCCTGTCGGTGACCGAGGCGGCGCCGGACGGCCGACCGTTCACCGTTCAACCCGTCTCCGTAGCCTACACGATGCTCGACGGTTTGCCGTTGGGGCGCTACTTGCGGCCGTTTTTCGCATGGTATGGCGATATGGAAATGGCGAGCCATATATGGCAATGGGCGGGCCTCGGCCGGCTGACCGTCGTGGTCCGGTTTCATCCGGTGGTCACGCTGCCCGAGTTCGGGTCCCGCAAGGCCTTGAGCGAGCACTGCTATGAAGTGATCTCGCGGGGCGTGGCCGATGCCTTGGCCGGACGGCGGCGGCCGACGCCGGCACGCGGACCTGCGGGTGATGGTGGCGGTATGGCCAAGCCACCCGGCGAAGACGGTGAGACGCCGGAGGCGGGCGCCGCCGGCTATGTGAGGGTTGCCACAGAGAGAGCCACGGGCTGAGATTGTCGAGCGAACACTGGCGATGGTAGACTTCGAGCGGTTGCAAGCGCGGGCTGGCCGGGCAACGTCCGGTCGGCGAGCGCAAGAGCGCCGGTTTCGCACCTGGAGCGCGTAACGCGATTTTGGCGAAAAAGCTTTTCATCAAAACCTACGGTTGTCAGATGAACGTCTACGACTCCGCGCGTATGGCGGACGTCCTGGCACCGCTCGGCTATGCCCCGGTGGACAGCCCGCGGGACGCCGACATGATCATCCTCAATACCTGTCACATTCGCGAAAAGGCGGCCGAGAAGGTGTTCTCCGAGCTGGGCCGTTTGCGCCGGTTCAAGGACGACAAGGCCGCGGCGGGCGAGCACATGGTGATCGCGGTTGCGGGCTGTGTCGCGCAGGCCGAAGGCGCGGAGATTCTTCGGCGGGCGCCGCAGGTGGATCTGGTGTTCGGCCCGCAGACCTATCACCGCCTGCCGGAACTGGTCGCCGAGGCGCTACGCGCGGCGCCCGGAAACGGCGTTCTCGACACCGAGTTTCCGGTGGAGTCGAAGTTCGATTCCCTGCCCGAGGAGGCGATCTTGGGCGGCGGCAACCAGGGCCCGTCGGTGTTTCTCTCGGTGCAGGAGGGTTGCGACAAGTTCTGCAGTTTCTGCGTCGTCCCCTACACGCGGGGCAGCGAATACTCGCGGCCGGTCGCCGACGTGGTGGCCGAGGCCGAACGCTTGGTGGCCCGCGGCGCGGTCGAGATCACGCTGCTGGGCCAGAACGTCAACGCCTTTCACGGCGAAGCGGAACGCCCAAAGACCGGTGGCCCACGAACCTGGGGGTTGGGCCGGCTGATCCGCCGCCTGGCGGAGATCGATGGTTTGCGCCGGCTGCGCTACACGACTTCGCATCCCCGCGACATGGACGACGAGCTGATCGCGGTGCACGGCGACCTGCCAATCCTCATGCCGTTCCTGCATCTGCCGGTGCAGTCGGGCTCCGATCGTGTTTTGAGCGCGATGAATCGCAAACACACGGCCGACGACTACCGGCGGACGGTCGCGCGGCTGCGCGCGGCGAACGGCGACCTTGCCCTGTCGTCGGATTTCATCGTCGGTTTTCCCGGCGAGCGAGACCGGGACTTCGCGGAGACCTTGCGTCTGGTGACGGACGTGGGCTTCGCCCAGGCCTACTCGTTCAAATATTCGCCGCGCCCGGGAACGCCGGCGGCCGCTGCACCGCAGTGCCCCGAAGCGCTCAAGGCCGAACGGCTGGCGATGCTGCAGCAGCTGTTGGATGCCCAGCAGCTGTCCTTCAACCGCGCGACGGTTGGCCGGCGTCTTGCGGTGTTGTTGGATCGGCCCGGCCGCCGTCCCGGTCAGCTGGTCGGCCGCAGCCCGTACATGCAGGCCGTTCACGTGGACGCGCCAGAGGCGCTGGCCGGGGCCATCGTCTCCGTGCGCATCGACGCGGCGCACCCCAACAGCCTGTCGGGGCAGCTGGAGCCGGGCGATTACGCACCGGAGACCGGTCCGATGGCGGCATGCCCGGGCACGGAAGACCCGTCAAGCTGGGCGGAGGCGCGCGCGTGAGCTCCGTTCCGAAGCCCGAAGCCGGTCCGCCCTTGCTGCTGCAGTTCGACGACAACTCGCTGCTGCCGATGCTGTTCGGCGAGCACGACCAGCACCTGGTACGCATCGAACGGCAGCTGGGTGTATCGTTGGTCTCACGCGGCAACCGGCTGGCCATTTCCGGCTCGCCGGACGCGGTACAGGCGGCAAAGCTCGCCCTCGACGCGCTGTACGTGCGCCTGGAAAAAGACCTGCCGGTGGGCGACGGGGAGGTGGACGCGGTGGTCCGCATGACCATGAGTGGCGATGCCGACGCGGCTGCCGTGGGTGCGGTTCACTCGGACGAATTGACCATCCACACCCGACGGCGGCGCATTACGCCGCGCTCGCCGGGCCAGTCGACCTACATCGAGGCCCTGAACGCGCAAAACATCGTCTTCGGGATCGGACCGGCGGGCACCGGCAAGACCTATCTGGCTGTGGCCGTCGCGGTTTCCCGCCTGATGCGCGGCGAGGTGGATCGCATCATCCTGTCGCGCCCGGCCGTCGAGGCGGGCGAGCATCTGGGCTTTCTGCCCGGCGATCTGCGCGAAAAGGTGGATCCCTATCTGCGCCCACTTTATGACGCTTTGTTTGATATGTTGGCGGCCGAACAGGTCATGAAGCGGCTGTCGAACGGTGAAATCGAGGTGGCACCGCTGGCCTTCATGCGCGGCCGTACGCTCAGCAACGCGTTCATCATTCTGGACGAGGCGCAGAACACCACGCCAGTTCAGATGAAGATGTTCTTAACCCGATTGGGTGAAAACAGCTGGATGGCCGTGACCGGAGACCCCTCGCAAGTCGATCTGCCCAAGGGCCAGCCTTCCGGCCTGCGCGATGCCATCGCCTTGCTGTCCGACATGGGGGAGGTTGCCGTGGTAAAGTTTTCGGACACCGATGTCGTCCGCCATTCCTTGGTGACGCGGATCGTCCGCGCCTACGAGGCGCGCGATCAGGCGGACGGTGAATCGGAGGCCGGCCATTGGACGGAACCCGCCAGCCGTGGCAAAAGCGGTCGAAGAAAACAGACCGGCCGGAATGAGCCCGTTCGCGATCTGAAATGAGCGAAGACCCCGGAAGTACCAGCTTGGATATTGCGGTGATCACCCGCGACCCGTCGTGGCGTGAGGTGGAGCCGCGAGCCGAGACCTTGGCGCGGCGTGCGGCGGAAGCGGCCTTGCTGCGCGCCGGCGGCCCGGCGGCCCATGGCGTAGCGCTGGAAGCCGCCGTGGTTCTGGCGGACGATGCGATGGTGCGCAGCCTCAACAGTACATACCGCGGTGAGGACCGGCCAACCAACGTGCTGTCGTTCGGCAACCTCGACGATTCGGTGGAGGCCGGCCGGCCACGGCTGCTGGGCGACGTGATTCTGGCGCGCCAGACCGTGGGTCGCGAAGCAGCCGAGCAAAGCAAGAGCCTTGCCGACCATCTGACGCATCTCGTGGTTCATGGCGTGCTCCATCTGCTCGGCTACGACCACGAGTCCGAGCCGCGGGCCGAGGAGATGGAATCCCTGGAAATCACCATTCTCGCCGAGCTCGGCGTCAGCGATCCCTATCGCCGCCTTGACGGAGGTCAGAACACCGGCACATGAACGAATCTCTCGGCAACGGAAAGATCCTCAGGGGCAACCGCGGCGACGCCGACCACGCGGGGCGCGCGAGACGCGGCGGTTTCCGGCAGTGGCTGCGCCACCTGTTCGGTTACAAGAGCGGCGATTCGAGCCTGCGCGACACCCTGGAGGAGATCATCGAGGAGTTCGGCGAGGGCGAGAGCGAGAACGAGGCCAACGGCCCGATCACCAACGACGAGCGCGTGATGCTCGCCAATATCCTCAAGCAGCGGCGGCTCACGGCATACGACATCATGGTGCCGCGGGCCGACATCGTGGCCGTGGATGCACGCACCGGGCTCGATGAGCTCATCGGGGTCATGCGTAAGGTGGGGCACTCCCGTGTGCCGGTCTACCGCGAGACACTGGACGATGTCATCGGCCTGGTGCACATCAAGGATCTGGTGACCTATGTTGGCGGCAAGAGCCATTTCGACCTCAGCGCCATCGTGCGCGAGGTGTTGTTTGTCGCGCCGTCCATGGGCGTCCTCGACCTGCTGCTGCAAATGCGCCAGTCCAGGGTTCACATGGCGCTGGTCGTGGACGAATTCGGCGGCATCGACGGCCTCATCACGATCGAGGACCTGGTCGAAGAGATCGTCGGCGAAATCGAGGACGAGTACGATGTCGCCGAGGGCCCCAAATTGGTGCTCCGCCCGGATGGCTCGCTGATCGCCGACTCGCGGGCGACCGTCGAAGAGTTCGAGAACCTCGTCGGTTCCGTTCTCTCGAAGGAGGAGCGCGAAGAGGACATCGATACCTTGGGCGGCCTGGTCTTCTCTTTGGCGGGCCGGGTTCCCAGCCGCGGCGAATTGGTCGGTCATCCCCATTCCGGCATTTCGTTCGAAGTCATGGAGGCCGACCCGCGCCGCATAAAGCGCCTGCGGGTCCGGAACCTACCGTTGCCGCCGCAGTCGGCGGAGGCCGATGACTGAATCGAGCAGCGCTGCCGGGCGGCCCGTGCGCAGCCCGTTCGAGCGTTGCGCCCAGCGACTGGCGGGATTGGGCGTCTGGCGCGGCGCGGCGGCGGCGGCGGTGTTCGGTGTGCTGGCCGCCGGCGCCTTGCCGCCGCTCTATCTGCTGCCGCTGCTTTGGTTGGCCTTTCCCGGTCTATTGTGGCTGCTGGACGGCGCCGGGCGATGGTCGCGCGCCTTCCTTCTCGGCTGGACCTTTGCTTTGGGTTACTTCGGCGCGGGCCTCTACTGGGTGGGGCACGCCTTCCTGGTCGACGCCGAGCAGTTCGGCGTCATCATGCCGTTCGCTGTCGCCGGCTTGGCCGGTGGTCTGGCGTTGTTCCATGCGGGGGCCGTGGTGGCGGTTTGGCTCAGCGGGAGCCGCGGCCTGACCCGCGTGGTCTTGCTGGCCATGGCGTGGGTGGTGGCCGAATGGCTGCGCTCTTGGGTCTTCACGGGATTCCCTTGGAACCCGCTCGGGACGGTCTGGACCTTTTCCAGCGTTCCCCTGCAACTGGCGGCGGTGACCGGCGTGTGGGGGCTCAGCCTGGTTACCGTCCTCGCCGCCGCCGCGCCCGCCTGCCTGGTCGGTGTTGGTCGCCCGGCGCGGCAGCGCTGGGCGCCGCTGGCGTTGGTCTTGGGGTTGCCGGTCTTGCTTTTCGCGTTCGGTGCGTTGCGTCTGGCGGGGGCCCCGGCCTTGGGGGCCGACGCGGTGGAGGGACTCCGCCTGCGGATCGTGCAACCGAGCATCGACCAGAAAACCAAATGGCAGGCCGACCTGCGGGCAGCCCATGTGGCGGGCCAGATGGCGATGTCGACGCAGACCGCGGGCGCGCCGGTCACGCACGTCATTTGGGCCGAAACGGCGATCCCGTTCCTGTTGCCGGATACGGCGAGGATTCGCGATGCCGTGTCGCAGGCCGTACCGCCTGGGGGCTTGATCCTCAGCGGGGCGCTGCGCCGCGATACGGCGGACGGGGACAGTCGGCTCTGGAACAGTCTCTTCGCGATCGACGACCAGGGCGAGATCGTTGCGGCATACGACAAGCGCCACCTGGTGCCGTTCGGCGAATACGTGCCGCTGCGCGGTGTGATTCCTTTCGAAAAGCTTGTCCAGGGGCGCGGCGATTTCGCGGCGGGCGAAGGGCCGCGGTTGCTGAGCTTGCCCGGCCTGCCGCCCGTAAGCGCCCTCATCTGCTACGAGGCCATCTTTCCGGGCCGGGTGGTCGATCGGGGGGCAGAACCCTCGTGGCTTCTCAATATCACCAACGACGCCTGGTTCGGGACCAGCACGGGCCCCTACCAACATTTCGCCAGCGCACGGTTGCGCGCGGTGGAAGAAGGCCTACCCTTGGTGCGGGCCGCGAACTCGGGTATATCAGCAGTCGTCGACGCCTATGGCCGGGTGGTCGATCGGCTTGGACTCAATCGTGTCGGTGTGATCGATGCAAGCTTGCCTCGCCCGACGAAAGATAAAACAATATTTGGACGTTTTGGGAACTGGACACTGTTGATATTAATGTGTGGTACATTTAGTCTCCTGTTTGCGATACGGCGGTTTCATTGATGGATTTTGGGCCTTTGGGATATATTTACTTCTGCAACAGTTCGGAATACATGAGAATGTAGGTAACTTTTTCAACCTAAATATGAAAACCATGCAAAAAGCCGACCAATCCGAACGGAGGGGGATCCGGACATGAAACGAGGCGGCGGCGCAGGCCGGGGGCGAGGCGCTGGGGGGCCAAATCCAGTCGACATCCACGTCGGTAGTCGCGTGCGGCTCAGACGGACGCTGCTTGGAATGAGCCAGGAAAAGCTGGGCGAAGCGATAGGTCTGACCTTTCAACAGGTGCAGAAATACGAACGGGGCGCCAATCGCATCGGGTCGAGCCGCTTGTTCGATCTTTCCCGGGTGCTCGATGTTCCGGTCGGATTTTTCTTCGAGGAGATGTCCGACGACGTGGCCTCACGGTCGCCGGGCCAGATCAGGGGCATGGCCGAGACGCAGATGACCTTTCAGCCGGATCCCATGGCCAAACGCGAGACCCTGGAGCTCGTTCGGGCCTATTACCGGATCACCGATGCGAGAGTCCGCAAACGTTTGTTCGAGATGACGAAAGCCCTGGCGGCGTTCAGCCAGCTTAAAGACGACTGATCATTGTCGAGACGGGCGCCCGAAACTCCGCGCTATCGAGGGCACATTCTCACAGTCATGGCGGCCGTTGCGGCCGGGACGCGCTGCCGTGCAATCCGGCGTGTCTGCACCCGGACGGCGCGCGATTGTGCTTGACGCGCCTCATGTGGGGGCTACAAAGGCGATCCGTCAAACGTCGTTTTGGCCAGCCTGAGAGGTGCCGTTTTTGGCAGCCCGGCAATCCGGCCGCAGAGTGTTTTTCCGAGCGACGCCGGGGCCGGATGGGATGGCTAAGGTTGGGGGCGAGCGGTGAGAAAGGGCAGGTACCTCTTCACGAGTGAATCCGTCGCCGAGGGCCACCCGGACAAGGTCTGCGACCGCATATCCGACGCCGTTCTCGACGTCTTCCTGACGCACGATCCCCAATCCCGGGTTGCCGTCGAAACCCTCGCGACATCGAACCGCATCGTGCTGGCGGGCGAAGTGCGCGGCCCGCGCACGGTGACCGCCGAGATGATCAACGAGGTCGCCCGCGCCGCCGTGAAGGAGATCGGCTACGAACAGGACGGTTTCCATTGGCGCACCGCCGAGGTGCAGAACCATATCCACGAACAGTCGGCCGACATCGCGCAGGGCGTGGACGCTGTCGGCAACAAGGACGAAGGCGCCGGCGACCAGGGCATCATGTTCGGCTATGCCTGCACCGAGACCGACCAGTTCATGCCCGCGCCCATTTTCTATGCCCATAACATACTGAAATCGCTGGCCGAAGCGCGTCATTCCGGCGCCGAACCCGGCCTCGGACCCGACGCCAAGAGCCAAGTCACCCTCGAATACGAAGACAACAAGCCATTGCGCGCCACCTCCGTGGTGGTCTCTACCCAGCACGATGAACGCCTGGACCAGGACGAGGTCCGCGAAATCGTCCGCGCGCACGTGGGCAACGTCCTGCCGGAAGGTTGGATGTGCGACGAGGCGGAGTTCTACGTCAATCCCACCGGACGTTTCGTCGTCGGAGGACCCGACGGCGACTGCGGCCTGACGGGCCGCAAGATCATCGTCGACACCTATGGCGGCGCGGCACCGCATGGCGGCGGCGCTTTCTCCGGCAAGGATCCGACGAAGGTCGATCGCTCGGCCGCCTATGCGGCGCGCTATTTGGCGAAGAACGTGGTTGCGGCGGGCCTGGCCGAACGCTGCACCCTGCAATTGTCCTATGCCATTGGCGTTTCAAAGCCGCTGTCGCTTTACGTCGATATGCACCAGACCGGCACGGTGGGCGAGGACCGCCTGGCTGCCGTGCTGGCGGAGCTGATGGACCTTTCGCCACGCGGCATTCGCGAGTATCTGGAGCTGAGCCGGCCGATCTATGCACGCACCTCCGCCTACGGTCATTTCGGCCGGTCGCCGGACCCCGATGGCGGCTTTTCCTGGGAACGGCTCGACCTGGTCGATGAATTGCGAACGGCTTTCCACGCCTAGTGATCGTGAATGCCGGTCATGATCGGCCCGACGGACAATCCCGACGAGCCGAGCCAGACCGGGAGCTTTCCGCGCCGCTCCGTGCACGGCCGACGCCGGCGGCGGCGGTTGAGGCCCGGACTGCAACGTCTTCTGAACGACCTCCTGCCGCAGCTGCGCATCGATTTGCCGGCCCCGGGCGCACGATTGAATCTCGCCAAGCTGTTTGGCCAAATGCCGCGAGACCTCTGGCTGGAAATCGGATTTGGCGGCGGTGAGCATCTGGCCTGGCAGGCCGAGCGGCATCCGGACGTGGGCTTCCTGGGGGCGGAGCACTTCGTCAACGGGCTGGCCGGGCTGCTGCGGTTTGTCCGGGACCGCGATTTGGCGAACGTACGACTCCTGCAGGGCGACGGCCGCGATCTCTTGGATGCCTTGCCCAGCGCTTGCCTGGGGCGGGTCTTCATCCTCTTTCCCGACCCCTGGCGCAAGTTGCGCCATCACAAGCGCCGCATCGTTCGCCACGCAACCCTGGATCGCCTGGCCGACCTCATGAAGGACGGAACGGAACTCCGGATCGCGACCGACCACCCGGAATACCTGCGCTGGATTCTCGAGTGCGCCGGTGCGCACCCCGCGTTTCGCTGGCTTGCCCGCGGCCCGGCGGACTGGCGGCAGAGGCCGGAAGATTGGCCGCCGACCCGTTACGAACTGAAGGCGCTCGGACAGGGCCGAAAACCGGTTTATTTGCGGTTCGAACGGCGGCCGCGCGGCACCGGCTGAAGCACCGCCACGGGCCCGCTACGGCGCTTAGAAAAGGCTTGCGGGCCTATGTTGCGGAGCGTAGAGTGCCGCCGTTGTTTAGTATGCGGTGCTCGTTCAGGTACTGCATTTGGCTCCTTGAGGGGTGGGCCAGCGGCCCACTTTTTTATTGCGGCCTTGCGGAGCGGAGACGCGCGTTGGCCGAGATCTCTGCGAAGGACACGGCGGCGATCACTCTGACGAGCGAAGGGCGAGCGAGCGATATCGAACGGCTGATTGCCCAGCCGTTGGACGCCGAGGGCTATGCCATCGTGCGCGTGCAACTATCGGGTGATCGCCGCGCCAAACTCCAGGTCATGCTGGAACGGCGGGACAGCCGGTCGTCGACCATCGACGATTGTGCAAGGGCCAGCCGCCTAATCAGCGCGATTCTGGATGTTGAGGATCCGCTTACGGAATCCTATGTCCTGGAGGTCAGCTCGCCCGGTATCGATCGACCGCTGACCCGGTTGCAGGATTTCGAGCGATTCGCGGGATTCGAAGCACGGATCGAATTGCGTAGGCCGGTGGCGGGGCGCCGCCGGTTTCGAGGCCGCCTGCTGGGCATCGAGGGCGAGCAGGTGCACCTGGCCACCAAGGCGGACGAGGTCATGCTGTCCTTTGGTGACATAGCCGAGGCGAAACTGGTTCTGAACGACGAGTTGATCGCCGCCAGCCAGGCGTCGCCGTGAGACTACGAACGAGGTTGGATGAGGGCGATGGAATCGACGACGCTTTTCAGAACGGAGCTGCTTCAGGTGGCCGATGCGGTGGCCCGGGAAAAAAGCATCGAGCGCGAAGAGGTGCTCGAGGCCATGGAGCAGGCGATCGGTAAGGCGGGCCGGGCCAAATACGGCCACGAACACGACATTCGCGCCGAGATCGACCGCAAGACGGGCGAAATACGGCTGCGCCGGTTTCGCGAGATCGTGGACGAGATCGAGAACGAATTCACCCAGGTGCTGGTGGACGATGCCCAGGTGCGCCAGCCCGGCGTTCAGGCGGGCGAGTTCATCATCGAGGATCTACCGCCCATAGATCTGGGCCGGATTGCCGCCCAGACCGCCAAGCAGGTCATCGTTCAGAAGGTGCGCGAGGCCGAACGCCAACGCCAGTTCGAGGAGTTCAAGGACCGCGTCGGCGAGATCGTCAACGGGATCGTCAAGCGCAACGAATTTGGCAACGTGACGGTGGATCTGGCGCGCGCCGAAGGCCTGATGCGGCGCGACGAATGCCTGCCGCGCGAAGCGCTTCGTACCGGCGACCGGGTGCGGTCCTACATCTACGACGTGCGCGAGGAGACGCGCGGGCCGCAGATCTTTCTGTCACGCACTCACCCGCAGTTCATGGCCAAACTGTTCGCCCAGGAAGTCCCCGAAATTTATGACGGGATCATCGAGATCAAGTCTGTGGCCCGCGACCCCGGCAGCCGCGCGAAGATCGGAGTGCTGTCGAACGACTCTTCCATCGATCCGGTGGGTGCCTGCGTCGGCATGCGCGGCAGCCGTGTCCAGGCGGTGGTCAGCGAACTGCAGGGCGAGAAGATCGACATCATTCCCTGGTCCCAGGACTCCGCCACCTTCATCGTCAACGCCCTGGCGCCGGCCGAGGTCACCAAGGTGGTTATGGACGAGGACCAGGGCCGCATCGAAGTGGTGGTGCCGGACGATCAACTGTCGCTTGCGATCGGGCGGCGCGGGCAAAACGTCCGCTTGGCTTCTCAGCTTTCGGGCTGGGAAATCGACATCATGACCGAGGACGAGGAATCGCAGCGCCGTCAGGAGAACATGCGCAACCGCTCGCAGATGTTCATCGATGCCCTCGACGTGGACGATGTCATCGCCCATCTGCTGGTCGCGGAAGGCTTTACGAGCGTTGAGCAGGTGGCCTTCGTGCCGCTGCTGGAGCTGTCGGAGATCGAAGGCTTCGACGAGGAGGTCGCCGAAGAGCTGCGCGCCCGTGGCCGCACCTTCCTGGAGGAGCAGGATCGCCGTTTCGACGAAGAACGCCGCACGTTGGGCGTTTCCGACGAACTGACCGCGGTCGAAGGCTTGACGCCGGCAATGCTCGTCGTGCTGGGCCAGAACGAGATCAAGACCCTGGACAATCTGGGTGATCTGGCGAGCGACGAGCTCATCGAAATGCTGGGCGACATTGCCCCGTCGGCCGAGGCCGCAGACGCCACCATCATGGCGGCGCGCGCGCACTGGTTCGATGAGGAGGACCAGGAATCCGCACCCGCGGAGGAAGAGGATTCTCCTTCCGAAGAGCCGCAGAGCGATGAGCCTTTGCCCGGCGAGGCCGCGCCGGCGCCGGATGTGGAGGCAGACGCGGACGCCGAAAGCGCGGAGTCCGAAGAGACAACCGAACGCGCGGAGTCCGAAGAGACAACCGAACGCGCCGCAGAGGGGCCCTGAGAGCCAAACGCCATGCAAGCTGCAGCCATGAGCGAGCACGAACGATCAGGCCCGGAGCGCCGCTGTATCGCCAGCGGCGAAGTGCGGCCCAAGGACGAGCTGGTGCGCTTTGTCGTGGCGCCGGACGGCACCTTGGTTCCGGACCCGGCCGCACGCTTGCCGGGCCGCGGTTTGTGGTTGAGTCCGCGCAGAGATATGATAGAGAAGGCCTGCGCGCGAAACCTGTTCGCCAAAGCAGCGCGGGCATCCATTCGGTTGCCGGACGATCTGCTCGAGCAGACGGAACGGGCGTTGCGCCGCCGGTGCCTGGACCTGATAGGACTGGCCAGACGCGCCGGAGAAGCTGTGGCCGGCTACGAGAAGGTCAAGGGCCGGCTCGCCACCGGACCGGCGGGACTGCTGATTCAAGCGACGGATTCCGCCGATGATGGGCGGCGAAAGGTTGCGGCTTTGGCCAAGGCGAGGAACCCGGACCTGCCGGTCGTGGCGTTGTTCGACGCCGAAGAGTTGGGCCGGGCCCTGGGACGAAGTGCGACGGTCCATGTCCTGCTTTTGCCAGGGCGCTTGGCTGACCGCCTGAAGGCTGAGGTCGGGCGGCTGGCGGTGATGGTCGCCGAGACGGATGGGGGTCCGAGGACGCTGGATCCATGAGCGAAACGACGACGACCGATAAGGAAAAGAAGAAGAAGCCGTTGGAGCTCAACCGGCCCGGCCGGCTCGAGCTCAGGAAGACCGTCGAAACCGGTCAAGTGCGGCAAAGCTTCAGCCACGGCCGCTCGAAGGCCGTAACCGTCGAGGTCAAGCGTAAACGGACCTTTGCGCCCGGCGAGGGCGGCCGTATGACCGAGGTTGTAGCGCCGCCCTGTGTGCCCGAACTGACGACCGAAGGTACCGCCGAAGCGACTTCGGAGTTCTCGCCAGAGACCGCAGCCGAACTCGTCCCCACACTGACCGAAGCAGAGCGTGCGGTTAGGCTCCGCGCCTTGGAGACCGCCAAGCAGGAAGAGGATCAACGCCGCCAGGACGAGGAGGTCGCGGCGCTACGGCAGGCGGAGGAAGAGGTTGAGGCACAGCAGCACGCGGCGGAGCAGACCGAGAGTGGCGACGCGGAAGATGTGACGCCCGGCGAGGGCAAAGAAGACCAAACGGCAGACGCGTCGGTGGACGAGCAGGCCGCAGCAGCGGCCGCTGCGGCAGCGATCGAGGCGCCCAAGGGCGGGCCGGCAGCGCGGCAGGCCGAACTGGACAAGGAGGCCGAGGCGCGGGCCAAGACTCGGCGCAAGACCTCGGCCAAGCCTGGCGCGCGCCGCGGCGAGGCCCGGCGCCGTCAGGGCAAGCTGACGATCACGCAGGCCCTGGAAGGCGGCGATCGAGAACGGGTGCGCTCGCTCGCCTCGGTGCGCCGGCAACGCGAGCGTTTGCGGGCTCTGCAGGAAAAACAGGTCCACCAGCCGCCGCAGCGCGTGGTCCGCGAGGTCGTGGTGCCTGAGGTGATCACCGTCCAGGAGCTGGCCAATCGCATGGCCGAGCGCGGTGCTGAAGTCATCAAGGCGCTGATGAAAATGGAGATCATGGCGACCATAAATCAGAACATAGACGCCGATACCGCCGAACTGGTGGTCGAAGAATTCGGCCACCGGATCAAGCGAGTCTCCGCCTCCGACATCGAAGTCGGGCTCAAGGGCGGTCCCGACGAGGAGACCGACCTGCAGCCGCGTCCGCCGGTGGTGACCGTGATGGGCCACGTCGACCACGGCAAGACCTCGCTGCTCGACGCGCTGCGGGAAACCGACGTGGCGGGCCACGAGGCCGGCGGGATCACCCAGCACATCGGCGCCTATCAGGTTCAGTTGGGCAGCGACGCGAAGATCACCTTCATCGACACGCCGGGCCACGCCGCCTTTACGGAAATGCGCGCGCGCGGGGCCAATGTGACGGACATCGTTGTTTTGGTGGTTGCCGCCGACGACGGCATCAAGGAACAGACGGTCGAGGCCATCAATCACGCCAAGGCGGCCGAGGTGCCGATCATCGTGGCGATCAACAAAATCGACCGGCACGAAGCCGACCCCGAGCGCGTCAAGCAGGAATTGCTGCAACACGAGCTGGTGGTCGAGGAGATGGGCGGCGAGGTGTTGGCCATCGAGGTTTCGGCCAAGGAAAAGACCAATCTCGACAAGCTCGAGGAGGCCATTCTCCTGCAGGCGGAACTTCTAGAGCTGAAGGCCAATCCATCGCGCAGCGCCGACGGCGTCGTCATCGAGGCCAAACTGGAGCGCGGCCGTGGTTCGGTGGCCACCGTCTTGGTGCAACGCGGAACGCTCGCCGTAGGCGATGTGTTCGTGGCCGGCAGCGAATGGGGGCGGGTCCGTGCGCTCGTCAACGAACGCGGTGAATCCCTGGAAAGCGCCGGCCCCTCGGTGCCGGTCGAGGTTATCGGACTGAGCGGTACACCGGTCGCCGGCGATGAATTCATTGTCGCCGAGAACGATTCGCTGGCCCGCGAAGTGGCCGATTTCCGGGGCCAGAGCAAGCGGGAAAGCGAAATCGCCACCCACGCCCGTGGCTCCCTCGAACAGATGCTTGCGCGCATCCAGGAAGGCGAAGCTCAGGAGCTGCCGATCATCGTCAAGTCCGACGTGCACGGCACTTGCGAAGCGATCGTCGGCAGTTTGGAAAGGATCGGCACCGAGGAGGTCAAGGTTAGAATGCTGCACGCCGGCGTGGGTGGCATCAACGAATCCGACGTGACCTTGGCGAGCGCGACCGAGGCCATCATCATCGGCTTCAACGTTCGTGCCAATCCGCAGGCCCGCGATTTGGCGCGCCGCGACGGCGTCGATATCCGCTATTACGCGATCATCTACAATGTCGTGGACGACATGAAGGCGGTCCTGACCGGCCTTCTGGCGCCGGAGCAGCGGGAGAAATTCCTGGGCAATGCGGAAATCCGCGAGGTCTTCAACATCACCAAGGTGGGCAAGGTGGGCGGCTGCATGGTGACCGAGGGCATGGTGCGCCGCGGCGCCAAGGTTCGCCTGCTGCGCGACGACGTGGTGATCCACGATGGGTCGTTGAAAACCCTGCGCCGCTTCAAGGACGAGGTGCGCGAGGTCAAGGAAGGCTATGAATGCGGCATGGCCTTCGAGAATTACCAGGACTTGCAGGCCGGCGACCGCATCGAATGCTACGAGGTCGAAGAGATCGCCCGCACCCTGTAGGAACCCGCCGCGGCAGCGCCGCGACGCCGCGTTGCGGGTCACGGCTGGGCCGGCCGACACGCCACCAGACGAGGACCAGGAATGAACCGAAGCCGGGGCAAGCCTCCGAGCCAGCGACAGTTGCGCGTCGGCGAGGAACTGCGCCATGCGTTGGCGCGGGCCTTGGCGCGCGCCGATTTCAACGATCCTGACCTGGCCGATGCCAACATCACCGTCACTGAGGTGCAGATGAGCCCGGATCTGCATAATGCGACGGCCTTCGTGGTGCCTCTGGGCGGGGCCCGCATGCGGGAAACCGTTGCTGCTCTGAACCGGGCGGCCGGATATCTGCGCGGGCAGGTGGGCCGGGAAGTGACCCTGCGCCATACGCCGCGCATCGGTTTTGCCCCCGACGACACGTTCGAACAGGCCGCCGAAATCGACCGAATCCTGGACCGTCCTCGTGTGCGGCAGGACCTGCGGTCCGGCGCCGGCCGGGCCGAGAAGGACCCGGACCGTGGCGCGTAGGCGCAAGGGGCGCGCCGTTCACGGCTGGGTGGTGGTAGACAAGCCCTCGGGTCCCACCTCGACCCGGGCGGTGGGCATCGTGCGGCGGGTTTTCGACGCCCGCAAGGTCGGTCACGGCGGTACGCTGGACCCTATGGCAAGCGGCCTCTTGCCGATCGCCCTCGGCGAGGCGACGAAAACGGTCTCCTTCGTCATGGACGGCGAGAAGACCTACCGTTTCACTGCCCGTTGGGGGCAGGCGACCGAGACCGACGACACCGAAGGCGCGGTGATCGCCGAAAGCGAACATCGCCCCGAAGAAGCGGACATCACGGCTATTCTTCCCCGTTTCACGGGCGAGCTGGAGCAGGTTCCGCCGGCCTTTTCCGCGATCAAGGTCGGGGGCCAGCGCGCCTATGACCTGGCTCGTGCGGGGGCCGATTTCGAGCTCGAGGCGCGGCCGGTCACGATTTCGCACCTGGAGCTGATCGAGCAGCCCGATCGCGACCACGCGACCTTCGAGGCGCGCTGCGGGAAAGGGGCCTACATGCGCGCCCTGGCCAGGGATCTGGGCGCGGCCCTGGGCACCTGCGCCCACATCGTTGCTCTGCGGCGAACCCAGGTCGGCCCCTTTGCGATGGCCGACGCGATTTCGCTGGAAAGTCTGGAATCTCTGGGGCATAGTGCCGCCGCTTTCGAGCACCTGTTGCCTGTCAGGGCGGCGCTGGACGACATCCCGGTCCTATCCCTGACGGAATTCGAGGCGAATCGCCTGCGTTGCGGTCAGGCAGTGTCGCTTTTGGCACGCGCCAATCGCGAGCGGATCCAGGACCTCACCAAAGGAGCCATCGTCTGCGCCATGTCCGCCGATACACCGGTGGCCCTGGCGCGCTACGAGGGCGGCGAAATTCGCCCGGTACGAGTCTTGAACCTCTAGGACGGAGACAAACATCCGATGTCGATTACGACCGAGCGCAAGAGCGAGGTCATATCCGAGTTCGCGACCCACGAAGGCGACACCGGTTCGCCGGAGGTCCAGGTCGCGATCCTGACCGAGCGAATTTTCAACCTGACGGAGCACCTGAAGGTCCACCGTAAGGATTTCCACTCCCGCCGGGGCCTGCTGATCATGGTCGGCCAGCGCCGGCGTCTGTTGGATTATCTGAAGCGGAAGGAAGTCCCACGCTACGAAACACTGATCAAGAGCTTGGGGCTGCGCCGCTAGACGGGGACAAAACCGGGCCCAGGCCTGAGAAGACCTACCGTAGGCACGGGATTGGATCCGGAAAGGGGCATGGAAGCTAGCACAGAAAATGCAAGGCATCGCTTTTTGGCCGGGGCGATGGTTGAAGCGAGCCGGGCCGACGTAAGCGGCGGTCGCAACACCGCGCGCGCGATCATTCAAGAGACGCGCGGGCCGTGGTGCCAGGACCGCCCTTTACGCGGGTCCGGCTGTCATGATCCGGCCAATGCTGGAAGGACAGATGGACTATGTTTGACATACATCGTAAGGAACTGGACTGGGCCGGCCGACGGCTGGTCCTAGAGACCGGGCGCATCGCCCGCCAAGCCGGTGGCGCCGTCGTCGTCACCTATGGGGATACCATGGTCTTGTGCACCGCGGTCGGCGAGCGGGAGCCCAGGCGGGGCCTCGATTTCTTCCCCCTGACCGTCAATTATCAGGAAAAGACCTTCGCCGCCGGGAAAATCCCGGGCGGCTTCTTCAAGCGCGAGGGCCGGCCCAGCGAGAAGGAAACGCTGACCTCGCGCCTCATCGACCGGCCGATCCGGCCGCTGTTCGCCAAAGGCTATAACAACGAGACTCAGGTCATCTGCACGGTCCTGAGCCACGACCTGGAAAACAATCCGGACATCCCGGCGATGATCGGCGCGTCGGCGGCCTTGACCCTATCGGGTCTGCCGTTCATGGGGCCGATCGCCGGTTGCCGGGTGGGCTACAAGGATGGCGCCTATATCCTCAATCCCCGCGTGGAAGAGCTACCCGATTCGGAGCTCGATCTGGTGTTGGCCGGTACTCACGAAGGGGTGTTGATGGTCGAATCCGAGGCCAAGGAGCTCAGCGAAGAGGTGATGCTGGGTGCCGTGGTGTTCGGCCACGAGCAGATGCAGGTGGTGATCGACGCGATCGTCGAGTTGGCCGAGCGCTGTGCCCGCGAGCCTGTCGAACTGACACCGCCGGCGCCGGAATTCGAGGCCCTGAAGGCGCGCTTCGAGGCGGAGTTCACCGAGCCCCTGGCGGAGGCCTACCGCGAACCGGACAAGCAGGCGCGCCAGCAGAAGTTGGACGCGGTGCGCGAGCAGGCGGTCGCCTCGATCAACGAAGACGACGAGGCCTCTCTGGCGCTGGCGCCCAAGATCCTCAAAGCCCTGGAAAGCGACATCGTGCGCGGCAGCATCCTGAAAACCGGCGGCCGCATCGACGGCCGCGGCACTAGGGACGTGCGGACGATCGTCAGCGAGGTCGGCATTCTGCCGCGGACCCACGGCTCTGCGCTGTTCACGCGTGGTGAGACACAGGCCCTCGTCACCACGACGCTGGGCACCGGCCAGGACGAGCAGATCGTCGACGCCCTGGAAGGTGACTTCCGGCAGCATTTCATGCTGCATTACAATTTCCCGCCCTATTCGGTCGGCGAGGTGAAGCGAATGATTCCCCCGGGCCGCCGCGAGATTGGGCACGGAAAGCTGGCCTGGCGCGCCATCCGGCCGATCATGCCGGCACCGGAGGACTTTCCCTACACGGTGCGCGTGGTTTCCGAGATCACCGAATCGAACGGTTCGTCTTCGATGGCGACGGTGTGCGGCTCTTCGCTCTCGCTGATGGACGCGGGCGTTCCGATCTCCCGGCCGGTGGCGGGAATCGCCATGGGCCTGATCAAGGAAGACGACGGCGTCGCGGTCCTGTCGGACATCCTCGGCGACGAGGACCACCTGGGCGACATGGACTTCAAGGTGGCCGGCACCGAACAGGGCATCACCTCCCTGCAGATGGACATCAAGATCACCTCGATCACGAAGGAGATCATGGGCGACGCGCTCGCTCAGGCCCGCGAGGGGCGCCTCCACATCCTGAACGAGATGGGCAAGGCGCTCTCCCATGCCCGCGATGGAGTGGCCGAGCATGCGCCGCGGATCACCGTGATCAACATCCCGCGGGAGAAGATTCGCGAGGTGATCGGCACCGGTGGCAAGGTGATCCGTGAAATCACCGAGACGACCGGCGCCAAGATCGACATCGAGGACGACGGCACCATCAAGGTGGCGGCGGTCGACCAGCAGAAGGCCCAGGCGGCGATCGACTGGATCCGTTCGATCACGGCCGAGCCCGAGGTGGGGGTGATTTACAACGGTAAGGTGGTCAAGATCATGGACTTCGGCGCCTTCGTGAACTTCATGGGCGCGCGCGACGGCCTGGTGCACATCAGCGAGCTCGCCCCGCACCGCGTCAATACGGTGGGCGATGTCGTCAAGGAAGGCGACATCGTCAAAGTCAAATGCATCGGCATCGACAATCGCGGCAAGGTCAAGCTGTCGATGAAGGCGGTCGACCAGGAATCCGGAGAGGACCTGCAGGCCAAGGCCAGTTAGGCCGCCGGCACACGCCATGCGTTGACGGCCGAAACAGAGTTTGCTTGTCTTTCATGCGGGCGGTCGTCGATTCGGCCGCCCGTTTCGCCATGTCGCCCAGGAGGCAGGTGCGCGAACGTGCCCAAGCGAACGTCGAACAAGACCGGCCCAGTGACCGCCGCAGCCTCGCGCAGGGGCCCGCGCGCCGAGCTTCCTCTGGCGCCGGTCATGGGTCACCGGGGCGCCTGTGCCCATGCGCCCGAAAACACGCTGGCCTCGATCCGCCAGGCGGCGGCGCTCGGCGTGGGCTGGGTGGAGTTCGATGTCATGTTGACCGGCGACGGCGTGCCGGTCCTGTTCCACGACGATTCGCTGGAACGCATTACCGGCCGGCGGGCGCTGATGGCCGAAACGCCGTTTGCCGACCTGGCCGGTTTGGATGCCGGGTCCTGGTTCGCGGCCGAATTCGAGGGCGAGCGAATCCCCAGTCTGCGGGCGGCGGTGGCGATGCTGTTGCAACTGGATCTGCACCCAAATGTCGAGATCAAGTCCACGCCCGGCCGCGACGTCGAGACCGCCATCGCCGCTCTGGAAACGCTGGGCGAGGTATGGCCGGCGGATCGCCCGCCGCCGCTGATCAGCAGCTTCAGCCGCATGAGCCTGGCCGCGGCGCGGACGCTTCGGCCCGACTGGCCGCGGGCCATGATCGCGCACAAGATCCCCGCCGACTGGCAGACCGCGCCGCAGGCGCTGGACTGCCAGGCCTTCCATGTCAATTGCAAGGTGTTGACGCGGGCGTTCATCTCGCAGGTCAAGGCCAGCGGCCGCCAGGTGGCGACCTTCACCGTCAACGACGCCAAGAAAGCCACGGAATTGTACGAATCCGGCATCGATTCCGTGATTTCCGATGCGCCGGAGCGGATCGCCGGCGCCTACGCCAAGAGCCGCCGCCCCGCCTAATATCAAGGACTGTTGGTATAGGCCTGGGCGGCTGGCGGGTATTCCCACGCGCGTGGAATCGCACCAGGCGAAGCCAGGGCCGGGTCCAGGGAAGCGGAAAGTGCCTTAGGCGTCGTCGCCGTCGATCAGGCCGGGCGACGGAATGCCGATCACGTTATAACCGGCATCGACGTGGTGGACGGTACCGGTCACGCCGGCCGACAGGCCGGACAGCAGGTACAGGCCGGCGTTGCCCACCTCGTCCAGGACGACGTTACGCCGGAGCGGCGCGTGCTGCTGGCTCCAGCGGAACACGAAGCGGGCGTCGGCGATGGCCGCTCCGGCCAGCGTCCGCATGGGCCCCGCGGAAATCGCGTTGACCCGAA
>JAZFZX010000192.1:0-3251 GCA_036444135.1 Kiloniellales bacterium
GGCTCCGACAGCCATCGGGCACCTTTGTCATAGGCCTGATACCGCTTCTCCCCTCGAGAAGGGCGGTCCAAAAATCATCCTTGTTGGTGCCGAGCGCCGAGACGCAGCCCAGCCCCGTAATCACCACTCGATCATCGCGATCGTCAGGACATCTCATTCGGCGGATCCAATGCAATCATCCCAAATGTCGCCGTGACCCTTAGCCAACGCCGACGATGATCCAGGGCAGATAGGTAACGAGCAGCACCACCACCAGCAGCACAAGCAAGAACGGCAGGGCGGCGCGGTAAACCTCGGTCAAGGGCTTGTCGAAGCGATAGGCGGCAAGGAACAGGTTCATGCCGACCGGCGGGGTCAGGTAGCCGAGCTCCAGATTGACCAGGAAGATCATGCCCAGGTGCAAGGGGTGAATTCCGAAGACCTGGCCTATGGGCAGGATCAAGGGAACGACGACGACGATGGCCGAGAACAGGTCCATGAGGCTGCCGACGACCAGCAGGAAGACGTTGAGTGCGAGCAGAAAGACAAGTCTCGAATCGACGTGCTGTTGCACCCAAGCAGTGGCCTTCATGGGAACCTCGGCATCCACCAGATAGTTCGAGACGCCCATGGCGACGCCCAGGATGGCGAACACGCCGCCGATCAGGGTGGCACAGCGGATAAGGATAGCCGGAACGTCGTGGCGCAGGCCCAGGTCACGGTGAATGACCGTCACCACGATCAGCGCATAGACCGCCGAAATCGCCGCCGCCTCGACGAGGGTACAGAAGCCGCCGAACAGACCGACCAAGACGATGACCGGCAGCATAATCTCCCACTTCGCCTCCCACAGGGCCCCGGCAGCCTCCCGTAATTCGAACCGCGACCGCGGCACCCCCCCCGTGATCGCTTGGTAGACGCCGTACAGCCCGACGGCGGTAACCATGAGGAGACCCGGCACCAGCCCCGCCAGGAAGAGGTCGGGGATCGGAACCCGCGCGACCACGGCATAAAGGATGACCGCGAGGCTCGGCGGAAACAGGAGCCCGATGGACCCGGTCGCCGTCAGCAGGCCGACCGAGAAGCGCTCCGGCAGGCCGCTCTTGATCAGGATTGGCAGCAGCAGTCCGCCGAGCGCCAGAATCCCCACGCCCGATGCGCCGGTAAAAGTGGTGAAGAAGGCGCAGACCAGGGTGGTGGCGACGACCAGTCCGCCGGGCATCCAGCCGAACCAGGCGTGGAACAGCCGTACCAGCCGCCGATCGGAGCCGCCCTCCGCCAACAGGACACCGGTGAGCGGGAACAGGGGGATGGCCGGGATCGAGGGGGACCCGACGATCCGGTATGTCTCCACCGGAATCGCGGCGATGGGCACGCCATCGGCGAAAAAGAGCACCAGGGCCGTGCCGCCCAACGCGACGAAGATCGGCGCGCCGAGCAGCACCGCGACCAGCAACACCACGAGCGCCGGCCACAACAGAGACCCGGCGACCGGGGCCAGCAGCAGCCCCGCGGCGGCGGCGCAGGGTATGCCGAGCGCGGCAACGAGTTGCCGGCCGAGGCCGCCGGCCTGCGTGACGAAGCGCAGGGTGATGATGAAAAAGCTGAGCGGCAGCACTGCCTCTACCCACCACACGGGCAGCCACCCGCCGATGCGCACGGGGTCCGCCATCTCGCTCAGAACGAACTGCAGGCCGGCCCAGAACAAGCCGGCGCTTACGGCGACCGACACCACGGCGGTGAGGCTGCCGGCGGCGGCTTTCAGGCGCGGCGGCAGCGCCATATTGGCGGTCGAGAGATTGAGATGACGCCGTTCCCGCGACGCGATGACGGCGCCCAGGAAGCCGACCCAGAGGGTCAGGTTCTGGACGTATTCCACGCTGCCGGGTATGCCGCGGGCGAAGGTCGTGCGCAACAGCAGCTCCAGCACCGGCAACAGGCTCATGGCCAGCAGCGCCAGGCCGGTCACCGCGTTCTCGGTGAACCGGCCCAGGCTGACCAACCCCCGCGGCGGTCCGGGCTGCCCGGCCGCCTCAATCCCGGTTGCGTTCACGGTATTCGTCCCGCAGGCGCTCGACCTCGGCGACCATTTCCGCCGGCACGATGACGTCGATCAGTTGGCCGTATCCGGCGCGCGCCGTTTGTTCCCACGCGGCGACGGTTGCTTCGGGGACCTTATGGACGGTCAGGCCGTGTTTCTGCATGGCCTCGACGGCCTCGCGGCCGAGTTGCCGAATCCGCCCTTGCAGTCGCCGGCCCGCCATCCTGGCCGCCTCTCGGAACTTCGGCCGGAGGCCCTCGGGAATCTGCTGCCAGCCTCGTTTCGAGATGACCACCGCGCCGACCAGGGGGGCCCATTTCAGGTCCGTCATGTGCGGCGCCAGACCGAACCATTGATGGGACAGGGCGGCGACCGGCGTCATCGGCACGACCTCGATCAGGCCGGACTGGAGGGCCATGTGAATGTCCGTCACGGCCAGGGGCACCGGCCGGTATCCGGCGGCCTTGTAGGCCTCGACCACGGCCGAATCCTCGGCCCAGGTGAACATCTTCATGGGCTTGACGTCGTCGGGGTGGACCACCGGCCGCTGCGTGAAGAAATGTACCCAGCCGATATCGCCCCAGGTCAACAGCACGAAGCCGCGGTCCTCGAAGATCGCCTCCAGGCGCGGGCTGATCCGCTCGCGCACGTAGTCCAGTTCCCTATCGGAGCGGAACATCATGGGTATCTGCAATGCCTGCACCTCCTGCGCGATCCGCGAGAGGCCCGTCCCGGTGAGCGCCGCGGCGTGCAGTTGCCCCACACGCATCTTGCGCACCATGTCCGAGTCGTCGCCGGCGACTCCGCCGGCGTAGATGCGCACCTCGACGGCGCCGGCGGAGATCTCCTTCCAGCTCTCGGCAATGTCCCGGATGATCTGGTGCCAGGGCGAGCCTTCGGGCGCCAGGGTGCCGAGTTTGATCGTCTTTGCGTAACCGGGAACGCTGGCGCAGACGAGCAATGATGCGGCGATGCAAGAGGCGAGAATGCGGATCATGACAGGCCCCCTTCGGCTTCGTAGGCGAGGAACAGCTCGGGAATGCGCGACCGAAGCCACAGCGCGCGCCGGCGGGAGATGGCGTTGACGAGGCGCAAGCGGAGCTCCCGGTCGGGATCGACCGCCAGAACCGCTGCGATCAGGTCCTGGAACTCCGGGAGGTTCTGCTCGCGAACGGACACCGCCTCGGCCAGGGCCAGGTGCACGGAGCCGCGCAGGCCCTGCGACAGCTCG
>JAZFZX010000193.1:0-2555 GCA_036444135.1 Kiloniellales bacterium
GCGCATCGCCGAGCTGGAACTGGAATTCACCCAGGTCCGCGCACCCATCGCCGGCCGCGTGTCGGACGCGCGCGTCGACAGGGGTAACCTGGTGGCCGGCGGCTCGTCCCAGGCGACGCTGCTGACGACGCTGGTGTCCATCGATCCGATCCTGTTCACGTTCACCGCATCGGAAGCCGAGTTCCTCAAGTACTCGCGCCTGCACCTCACCGGGCAACGGGCGTCGTCGCGCGAGAAGCGCAACCCGGTGGCGGTCCGCCTGATGGACGAAACCGAGTTCTTCCACAAGGGCCACATGAGCTTCGTCGACAACGAGCTGTCGCCGGAAACCGCGACCATCCGCGCCCAGGCGGTGTTCGACAACCCCGACGGCTTCCTCACGCCGGGCGTGTTCGGCCGCCTGCGCCTGCCGGGATCGGAGGAATACGAGGCCATCCTGATCCCCGACGCCGCCGTGATCTCTGACCAGAGCCGCAAGATCGTGCTGGTCGTCGACGGTGAAGGCAACGTCAAGGCGCAGGCCGTCGATCTCGGGCCGCTGCACCAGGGCCTGCGCGTCATTCGCGGCGGCCTCGGCGAGGACGATCGGGTCATCGTCAAGGGCGTGCAGCGCGGCCGCCCGGGCGGCAAGGTCGTGCCCCGGGAGATGGTCCTGCGGCCCGACGGCACGCTCAAGCCGCTCTCCGGTTCCTGAGCCGGCCGGCGGGACCAGCCCGATGCGCTTCACCCATTTCTTCGTCGATCACCCGATCTTCGCGACGGTGATCTCGATCCTGATCACGCTGTTGGGCGCCATCGCCTTCGTCGGCCTGCCCGTGGCCCAGTACCCGGAGGTCGCCCCGCCGACAATCCAGGTCACGGCGGTCTATCCCGGTGCCTCGGCCGAGACCATCGCCGACACCGTGGCGACGCCGCTGGAGCAGGAGATCAACGGCGTCGAGGGCATGATCTACATGAAGTCGGAGGCGACCGGCGACGGTCGCTTGAGCCTGACGGTGACCTTCGCCCTCGGGACCGACCTCGATTTCGCCCAGGTGCTGGTGCAGAACCGGGTCGCCATCGCCGAGGCCCGCCTGCCGGAAGACGTCCGCCGGCTCGGCATCACGGTGAAGAAAAGTTCGCCCGACCTGATGATGGTCATCCACCTGTTGTCGCCGGACGGCTCGCGCGACCAACTATATATCTCGAACTACGCCCGCACCCAGATCGTCGACCGCCTGGCGCGCATCAACGGCGTCGGCGAAGCGCGTATCATGGCCGAGCGCGCGTTTTCCATGCGTGTGTGGCTCGATCCCGAGCGCATTGCCAGCTTCAACATGACCGCGGGCGAGGTGGTGTCGACGTTGCGACAGAACAACGTCCAGGTGGCGTCGGGGATCATCAACCAGTCGCCCGTCGCCGATCCCGGTGCGTTCGAGCTCAACGTCGAGACCCAGGGCCGCCTGATCGCGCCCGAGGAATTCGGCAACATCGTCGTCAAGCGCGGTGAGGGCACGGCGACGGTGCGCATCAAGGACGTGGCGCGGGTGGAACTGGGCTCGCAGGATTACACCACCATCGGCTACCTGAACGACGCCACGGCGTTGCCGATCCTGATCTTCCAGCGACCGGGGTCGAACGCGCTGCAAACCGCCGCAACCCTGATCAACACCATGAAGGAGATGTCGGCGACCTTCCCGCCCGGTGTCGCCTATTCGATCGTCTACAACCCGACGGAATTCATCACGGAATCGGTCAACGCGGTCTACACGACCATCGTCGAGGCGATCGTGCTGGTTGTGCTAGTCATCGTCGTGTTCCTGCAGAACCTGCGCGCCTCGATCATTCCCATCGTCGCCATCCCGGTCTCGCTGATTGGCACGTTCCTGGTGATGTCGGTGTTCGGATTCTCGATCAACAACCTTACCCTGTTCGGCCTGGTGCTGGCCATCGGCATCGTCGTCGACGACGCCATCGTCGTGGTCGAAAATGTGGAGCGCTACTTGGCCCGTGGCATGAACGCCCGCGACGCCGCCCACAAGACCATGGACGAGGTCGGTTCGGCCCTGATCGCGATGTCGCTGGTGCTGGTCGCCGTGTTCGTGCCGACCGCCTTTATCGAAGGCATTTCCGGCCAGTTCTACAGCCAGTTCGCGATCACCATCGCGACCGCCACGGTGCTGTCGATGGTGGTATCGCTGACCTTGTCGCCGGCGCTCTGCGCGTTGCTGCTGAAACCCCACGGCGCGGCGGCCGGTCAAGGCGGCATCGTCGCCGCGTTGGCCTGGCCGTTCCGCAAGTTCGGCGATGGCTTCAACCGGGGCTTCGACCGGCTGGCCGCGGGTTACGCGCAACTGACCAGGCGCCTAGTGCGCCTCACCGTGATCGTGCTCGTCGCCTACGCGGGACTCATCGGATTGACGGTGCAGCAGTTCCAGGCGACGCCGACCGGCTTCATCCCCGACCAGGATCAGGGCTACCTGATCACGGTGGTCCAGTTGCCGCCGGGGTCGAGCCTGGCGCGCACGGACAAGGTCATCCGGCGGGCCATCGGCATCATCCGCAAGCACCCGGAG
>JAZFZX010000194.1:0-3814 GCA_036444135.1 Kiloniellales bacterium
GCCCGCGGGCCGTGCAACGCCTGGAGAGCTATAGCCCGCCCTGGCCGCTGCCGAAGGTCTTTCGCCTGACCAAGGACGGCCACCTCAACGAGGGAATCTTCCGCGGCGAGACCATCAACACGCCGTCGATGCTGTGCGTCGAGGACGCGCTCGACGGCCTGCGCTGGGCTGAGCAAATCGGCGGTCTTCCGGCGCTGATGGCCCGCGCCGAGGTCAACTTGGCGACCGTCGCGCGCTGGGTCGAGGCGAGCGACTGGGCCGATTTCCTGGCCGAGGACCCCGCGACCCGATCGTGCACCAGCATCTGCCTCAAGATCGTCGATCCTTGGTTCACGGCGTTGGGCGCCGATGCCCAAAGGGCGACCGCGACGTCGGTTGCGGGGCTTGTCCAGGAGGCCAGCGCCGGTTACGACCTGGGGTCCCATCGCGAAGCGCCGCCGGGTCTGCGCCTGTGGGGCGGGCCCACGGTGGAGAACGACGACCTGGCCGCGGTGCTGCCGTGGCTCGACTGGGCCTATCGACAGGTCAAGGCCGACCGCCGCGCCGCGTAGGGGATAGGGCCATGCCCAAAGTGCTGATCACCGACAAGATGAGCGCGCTGGCGCTGGAGACCTTCCAGGCGCGTGGAATCGAAGCGGACTACGAACCGGGCTTGTCCGCCGAAGACTTGGCGGCGCGGGTCGACGCCTACGATGGATTGGCGGTGCGATCGGCCACCCAGGTGACGGCGGAGCTGCTCGAGGCGGCGGCGAACCTCAAGGTGGTGGGCCGCGCCGGCATCGGCGTGGACAACATCGACGTGGCCAGCGCCACCCAACGCGGCATCGTCGTCATGAACACGCCCGGCGGCAACGCCATCACCACCGCCGAGCACGCCTTGGCCTTGCTGTTCGCGTTGGCGCGCAAGATTCCGGCGGCCGACAGCTCGACCCAAGCGGGCCGGTGGGAGAAATCCCGCTTCATGGGAACCGAGCTGACCGGTAAGACGCTGGGGGTGGTTGGCTGCGGCAACATCGGTTCGATCGTTGTGGACCGCGCGCTGGGCCTGCGCATGCACGTGGTTGCCTACGACCCCTCCCTGTCGCCGGAGCGCGCGGAAGACCTGGGCGTCGAGAAGGTCGATTTGGATTGGCTCTTGTCGCGCGCCGACGCCATTACCCTGCACGTGCCGCTCACCGACCAGACCCGCGGCATGATCGACGCCGCTGCGCTCGCCAAGACCAAGCCCGGCGTGTTGATCGTCAATTGCGCGCGCGGCGGCTTGATCGTCGAGGAAGATTTGAAGGCGGCCCTGGAAAGGGGGCAGGTGGGCGGCGCGGCGCTCGACGTCTTCGACGAGGAACCGGCGCACGAGAATGTTCTGTTCGGCCAGGAGGGCGTCGTGGCGACCCCGCATCTGGGGGCCTCGACCAACGAGGCGCAGGCCAAGGTGGCGGTTCAGATCGCCCAGCAAATGGCCGAGTTCCTGAACAGCGGCGCGGTGACCAATGCGGTCAATATGCCCTCGCTGTCGGCCGAGGAGGCCAAGAAGCTCAAGCCTTACATGATGCTGGCCGAGCAGCTGGGCTCGTTCTCCGGACAGCTGACGCGCAGCGGCATCCGCCGCATTGTCATCGAATACGAAGGGCTGGTTGCGCAGCTCAACACGCGCCCGCTCACCCAGGCGGCGCTCACCGGCCTGCTGACGCCGATCCTCGACAGCGTCAACATGGTCAACGCGCCGGTGATCGCGCGCCAGCGCAATATCGACGTGGCCGAGATCCGGCACGAACGGGACTGCGACTATCAGACGCTGATCCGCCTCACGGTGACCAGCGAGACCCAGACCCGGGGGGTTGGGGGCACCCTGTTCGGCGGCGACAAGCCGCGGCTCGTCGAGATCAAGGGCATTGCCATCGAGGCGGAACTGGCACCGCACATGCTCTACATCACCAACGCCGACAAGCCGGGCCTGATCGGCGCGCTCGGCACCACGCTGGGCGACGCCGGGCTCAACATCGCGACCTTCCACCTGGGCCGCGCCGCGCCGGGCGGCGAAGCGCTGGCGCTCATCGAGCTCGATCAGGCGATCCCGCCGGCGGTGCTCGCGAAGGTCCGCAAGTTGCCCCACATCCGCCAGGCCATGCCACTCGAGTTCTGAACGCCGGCGTGACGCCGGTGTTTCGGGCAGGTTCAGCCCTACCCGGTTCAGCCTTCCTCCGCGGCGAGCGCCCGTCTGGTCAGCGCCGTCATGCGCTGCACTACCAACAGCGACAGGACGATGGCGGCCGTGAAAACGTATACGCCAGCGTGCACGCTCACGTCGTCGATCAGCGACGTGCGCACCGCGACGACGATCAGCGCCACCACGAACACGTCGAGCATCGACCAGCGGCCCGCCGCCTCCATCCAGACGAGGGCGCGGCGCATCCGGCCGCTGCCGGCATCGGCGCGATAGAAGAGATGCAGCGCCAGAGCGAGCTTGACCACCGGCAGCACGATCGAGAACAGCCCGATCACCACGGCGAGGAGGACTTCGTCCTCATTCCAAAGCTCGGCCACGCCCCGAAGGATCGAGATCTCGCGCGACAGGAAAAACAACCGCTCGACCGTCATGATCGGCAGCGTCCAGCCGGCCACCAGCAGTCCGCCCGCCAGGATGGTCGCCCAGCCCAGCCAACGGTCCGGTCCGCGTGCCGTCGCGGCGAGCGAACCGGCGTGCTGCGGGAGCACCTGGTGGTCTCCGGCCCGGCCGCTTTGCCCGCCGCTCGGGGAAGTCCGCCTAGGCGGCGCCCTCGCCGGCTGGTGCAGCGGCGATCATGTGCACGTCGCGCTGCGGGAAGGGGATGGAGCAACCTGCCGCTTCGACCCGCGCCTTGGCGGCCTTGTTGAGGTCGAACAGCAGGGCCCAATAGTCATCTGCCTTCGCCCAACACCGCAAATTGAGGTTGACCGAGCTGTCGGCCAGCTCCTTGACCATGACCTGCGGGGCCGGGTCCTTGAGCACCCGTTCGTCGCCTTCGAGAAGCGCCATGAGCGCGCCGGCGGCCTTGTCGATGTCGTCGTCGTAGGCGATGCCGATCGGCACGTCCATGCGGCGTGTGGGCAGGCGCGAATAGTTGACGATGGACCGGCTCCAGATCTGGCTGTTCGGCACGACTAGATAGATGCCGTCGAAGGTTGTGAATTCGGTGGTGAACAGACCGATGCCTTCGACCGTTCCGGCGGCGCCTTCGGCATCGATGTAGTCGCCGATCTTGAATGGGCGAAGCATCAACAGCATGAAGCCCGCGGCAACGTTGCTGAGGGTGCCTTGCAACGCCAGACCGATGGCCAGGCCGGCCGTGCCGAGGACCGCCAGAATGCTGGCGGTCTGGATTCCGAACTCGGCAAGTACCGCAATCAGAACCAAGACCAGGACCAGATAGCGGGCCAAATTCGACAGGGCCTTGGTGATCGTGGCGTCGGCGTTGGGAAGACGAGACAGGGCTTTCCCGACCGCCACCCGGATCCAGCCGGCGACGATCCAGCCCACAACCAATATGACGATTGCGCCGATCAGATCGAGGCTGTAGTCCAAAACTATGGCTTGCAGATCCTGCACGCCGCTCGAAATATCTTGTTCCATGCTTGTCTCTCCCACTGGGCTATTGCGCAGCCCGCCATGGCAGTGCGGGCGTGTTGGCCGGAATCGCGCCAAGATATAGACTGCGAACCGGGATCGCCAGGCTTGCTATTCGCTGCTTTTCCGTTTGCCGTGGGCGGGCAAACCGGGTAGTACCCTTCCCCGCGAACGGCCGCGGCCGCGGCGCCCCATGGCGCGTGCGCCTGGCCG
>JAZFZX010000195.1:0-7013 GCA_036444135.1 Kiloniellales bacterium
GAGGAAGCGCTGCAGGCGCGGGCCGCCGCCTATGCCGAGGCGCAAGCAACCTTCGCAGCCGGCCTGCGGCGCAAGGGCGAGGGCGATCCGACAGGCATCGAGTGGATTTGCCAGTCGGCGCACAAAGGATATGCCGCAGCCCAGTACTTCTACGGGGTCCATCTTTTCAGACTCGGCCCCGAGCGCCGAAGCGAATCCGAGGCGTGGCTGCGCCGCGCCGCAGCGCAGGGCCATACCGCGGCAGATCTCCTGCTGCGCCAAGTGGCCGGGGGCGCCGGGCCTTCCGCCAGCCATAACGGCTCGGCGCCGGGCGCCGCAGAGCCGCCCCCTTTCGCAACCTGCACCGATGGCCAAGACCCGGCGGCGACGCCGTCATCCGGCCTGCAGGCCGCTCGGTGACTGCCGCCACCACATGCGCCGGGCAAGGCGGCAGTGTTTTGCATACGGACCGCCGTCTTCCCTTTCCCGGCTGATCCCGCCATCCTCTTCGACTGTGCGCGTAAGAATGGGAAAAGGCGGAGAGCATGACCGAGACGTCAGCGGACATCGGCCGGATGTTCGGCCCCGGCAACGGCGATCAGACCTTCCTGGGCTTTCCCGCCTGTGCGGAGTTGAGCGAGTTGGCGGCTGACATCGCCATTATCGGGGCGCCATGCGCCACGCCGTACAAGTCCGTCGGCGCCTATTGCGCGGGCGCACCGGCGGCGATCCGCGCCGGGATCGCCGGTTACGCCGGGGTTCGCGATCACCAGGACTTCGACCTCGGCGGGCCGCTGCTCGGCACATCCGGGACGCGCGTGGTCGACTGTGGCGATCTGCCGTACGACCAGGACGACGCACCCGGCAACCGGGAGCGGATCCGCACCGCGGTCGAAACGATCCTCGAACGCGGCGCCCGGCCGGTCGCGTTCGGAGGAGATGATTCCATACCCATCCCGGTCATCCAGGCTTATGAAGGCCGCGGGCCGCTCACCGTAGTGCAGATCGATGCCCACATCGATTGGCGCGACGAGGTGGCGGGCGAGCGTTTCGGCCTGTCGAGCACGATGCGCCGGGCTTCCGAGATGCCTTGGGTGGAACGGATCATCCAGATCGGCGCCCGCGCCGTCGGCAGCGCCCGGCCGAATGACTACCGCGACGCCCTCGACTGGGGTGTATCGTTCGTGCTGGCGCGCGAAGTGCACGCCTGCGGACTCGATTCGGTCCTCGAACTCGTGCCCGAGGGTGCGCAGGTCTTCGTGACGCTCGATTGCGACGGGCTCGACCCCTGGGATCATGCCGGCCGTGATCGGGCCGGCCCCAGGCGGGCTCAGCTATTGGCAGACGGTGGACCTGCTGCACGGCCTGGCCGCAAAGGCGACCATCGCCGGTTTCGATATCGTAGAGTTCATGCCCGCGCGCGATATCCAGGGCCTGGCGGCGCTCACCGCCGCGCGGATCGTATGCAACGTGCTGGGATTGATGGCGCGCGGGCGTTGAGCACGCGCGCGGCGGCGAATACGAGGCACCGGGCGGGCCGCCCGATTCTATGGGCGGAACGCCATGGCAGAAGCCCGGCGGGATTGTCACATAAAGAGCTTTTGGTCCTCGAGGCCCGTATAGAGGTGGGCGACGTAATCGCCATAGCCGTTGTAGAGCTGCGTCTGAAGCCGGCGATTCTCGCCCAGGACCCGCTCCCAGGCCTGGGACCAGCGCGGATGCGGCACCTCCGGGTTGACGTTGGCCCAAAAGCCGTATTCTCTGCCCGCGATCTCCTCCCAGAAGGTCACCGGCCGCTGGTCGGTGAATTCGAACAACACGATGCCCTTGGTCGACTTGAAGCCGTACTTCCACGGCACCGCGAGGCGCAGCGGCGCGCCGTTCTGCTTCATGATCGGTTTGCCATAGAGCCCGGTGGCGATGAAGGCGAGCTCGCTCGTCGCCTCCTCGACGGTGAGGCCTTCCACGTAGGGCCAGGGATACCAGGCGGCCTTCTGTCCCGGCGCCACCTCGGGGTTCATGAAACTGACCATCTTCAGATATTTGGCCGAGCCGAGCGGTCGCGCGAGATCGACCAGCGCCTTGAGAGGAAAGCCGCTCCACGGCACGGCCATCGACCAGGCTTCGACGCAGCGGTGGCGGTAGAGTCGCTCTTCCAGCGGCATCTTGGCCAGCAGGTCGTCGATCTCGATGGTAAAAGGCTTTTCGACCATACCGTCGATGGCCACGGTCCACGGCCGAATGGACAGCGCCTGTGCCTTTTTGTGGATCGTCTTGGAGGAGCCGAATTCGTAATAGTTGTTGTAGGTCGTGACGAACTCCTCGTCCGTCACGTCGCGGTCAAGGCGATAGCGCAGGTTGCGTTGCACCGGGTAGAGCCCGGCTGAGGGATCGGGCTCCGGCGCGGCGGCAATCTGGGTCGCGCTGGACGTGTTGCTATCGGCCTGGCCCTCGTCGCAGGCGGCCAGCAAGCCGGGCGCCGCCATGAGGATCGGTCCGGCGGCCACGGTCTTGATCAGTCGCCGGCGGTCGAGGAACACGTTTTCGGGCGTGGCGGCGGATTCGGGCAGCTCCCAGCCGCGTTTGATCTTGATCAGCATGGCGCACTCTCGGAAATGGTTTGGGCGGACCTAAGAATTAGTGTCCGCCCATCTTTTGTGCAAATCAAGCAAACGCGAGCGAGGCGTGCAGGACCCGGCGGTGGCGCGGCGCTGGAAATTCGGACCATAACGCGCGCCGCGCGAGGATCGTCTCCGGGCTAGGCCGCGTCCACGTCATTCTGCGCGGCGATGACCTTTTCCGCCGGCTTGCCGGTCAGCTCCTGCAGATGATCGAAACGCCAGTCGAAGCTGCCAACACCCAGCGTGAGGGAGCGCAACTCGACCACCAGATCGTGCAATTCGGCCTGCGGCAGATAGCACTTGAGCTGGTCCCAGCCGCTCCACCCCTCCATGGCCTCGAAGCCCAAGATCTGGCCTCGGCGGCCGCTCACCAGACCGTGGATCTTGTTGGTAAATTCCTGCGGGACCGAGATCGTCACCTCGCAGATCGGCTCCAACAGGACCGGATCGCATTTGGGCATACCTTCGCTCATGGCCATGCGCCCTGCCGTCTGGAAGGCCTGGTCCGAACTGTCCACGGCATGAAATTGCCCGTCGTACAGCTTGGCAGCCACGTCGACCACCGGAAAGCCCAGCGGACCGCTGGTCATGTAGTCCTTGATGCCCTTCTCCACGGCCGGGATATAGTTCTTGGGAATCGCGCCGCCGACGATCTTGTCGGTGAACTCGAAGCCGCCGCCGCGCGGCAACGGTCGGATTTCGACGTGGATATCGCCGAATTGTCCGTGCCCGCCGGTTTGCCGCTTGAAGCGGGCGTGCTGCTGGATCCCCTTGCGGATCGTCTCCTTGTATGCGGTGAGCGGCCGCGCCACCTCCACGTCCACGTTGAACTTGCTCTTCAACCGGTCGACCGCCAGCTTGAGATGAATCTCCCCCTGCCCCCACAGCAACATCTGATGGGTGCTCGCGTTGTGCTCGACCGAAAGCGAGGGGTCCTCCTCGATCAGCCGGGCGATCGACGAGCTCAGCTTGACTTCGTCCTGCCGGTTGACCGGCGCCACGCCCAGGGCGAAGACCGGCGATTTCACGGGCGGCCATACGATGCCGGCATCGGAGCGCGGCCCCGCCTCGGTCAGGAGTTCACCGGTCGAGACCTCCTCCAGGCGGCCGAAGGCCACAAGATCGCCGGCGCTGGCAGCGGAAATCTTCTGGTGCTCGGCGCCCATGATCCGGTAGAGCCCGGACGGCCGCTCGCCTCCCACGGTCATGCCCTCTTTGATGTCGCCCCCCCAGATGCGGGCCACCGAGAGTCTGCCCGTGTGGGAGGCGTGCAGGGTCTTGACCACCGATGCCACGAATCCGCCATCGATGGGAATCTTCTGACGTTCCGCCGCCGTGGACGGACCCGCCACCTCGTGTCGCAAGGCCTTGAACAGCCGATTGATTCCGTTGCCGTTCTCGGTTGAGCCCAGAAACACGGGCACGATCAGATCGTCCCGCAGGTCCTTTGCAAGCTGTGCGTAGATCTCGTCGGCTTCCGGGGTTTGATCTTCCAGCAGCTGCTCCAACAGCGCGTCGTCATAGTTCGCCAGGAACTCCAGCATCTCCTGGCGTGCCACGCCCTCGCGCTCCTTTATTTCGTCGGGTATGTCGATCCGTTCGGAGGTTTTGTCCTTGGAGTAGTGCCACGCCCGCTGGCTCGCGAGATCGACAAATCCCGTGATGTCCTCTCCATTGCGGATGGGAACCTGGCGCAGCACCAAGGGTTTTTGCGAGACCGCCTGAAGTGACTGCAGCAGGTCTCTGACCCGCACGTTGGCCTTATCCACCTTGTTGACGAACAGCATGTGCGGGATCTGATAGTCCGCCAGAAAGTGAAATATGGGCGCCAACGTGAGGGCGCGTTCGGGCTCCGGCTCGGTCACGAGCACCGCAACGTCGGCGGCCATCAAGGCGTTGCGCGATTCCTGGCTCAACTCGACTGAGCCAGGACAGTCGATGAAATACCACCTCTCGTCCAGATATTCGCAGTGGGCGAAGTTGGGCTCGACGCTCATCTCCCGTGCGCGGGCCTCGGGCGAAGAATCGCCCACCGAGTTGCCTTCGGTCACGCTGCCTTTGCGGTGCGTTGCGCCGGCCGTATGGAGCAGCGCCTCCAGGAGCGTCGTCTTGCCGCTCAAATAGGGGCCGATGAGAACCGCGCAACGCGGCGGCGCCGGACTCGTGCTGGTCATGGACTCCTCCCTGCGAGGCGGACCGTCTGCGGAAGCCGCCTTTCGTTTTTCATGCGTCTTGTCGCAATGTTTTCAAACCTGACCGTCAGCGGCAACAGAAAAGCCGCCCTAACCGGCAATCCTACACCGCAGATCGCCTTTCAGCGGGCCATTCGCCGCAGGCCACACGGGTCCTGCGTCACCACCACCGGCCGTTAGGGAATTCTTAACAGCAGAAGACTTAGGAGACGTTGGGACAAAGCGGCAGCGATATCGCCGCCCCGGCGGATCGCGATGCGGCCGCCTCAGGACTGGGAGTGAGCGCGCCATTTCGGCTGACAGCAAGGCAGAAGAGCTGATCCAGGCGAACGCAGCCGGCCAAGGCGCCGGCCTGCCGGCCTGGTTCGCGCAAACCTTCCAACGGCTACTCCTGAGCGACCGTATCGCGCTTCCGGTGCTGGCTGCCATTCTCATCGGTGGTCTGTTCGCCCAACTTGGCGCGGTCATCAACCACGACACCGCATGGTATCTTCACACCGCCGGGAAATGGCTGGACGGCGGCCGGCTCTACCGCGATGTCTTCGTCGAGGTCAATCCGCCGCTCGGCTTCTATCTCACCGCGCCGCCGGTGGTTCTGGCGCGCCTGTCGGGTCTCTTCGCGGTCGATCTGTTCGTCGTCTACCTTTACGCGTTGATCGGCATGTCGCTCGTCATGCTCTGGTTGTTGCTGCGTGGCCGGCCGATTCTGCCGGCAAGCCTGCGAAACGGCCTGATCCTCATCGCGGCGGTAATTTTCACTGTCTCACCTGCGGATCAGTTTGGCCAGCGCGAGCACTTCCTAATGGTGTTGGTCTTACCCTATCTGGCCTTGGCAGCACTGCGGGCAGCCGGGGAAAGCGCTTCCTGGCCCCTGACCACCCTGATCGGCGTGGCGGCAGCGCTCGGCTTCGCGCTCAAGCCCCATTACCTGCTGGTGCCGGTCGCGCTAGAGGTATACCGGATTGTCATGACCGGGCGGATGCGGACGGCCATGCGACCGGAAACCTTGGCTCTGGCCGCTACTTGCGCGCTTTACGCCGTATCGGTCGCGCTCTTCACGCCGGACTACCTCACCCGCATCGATCCCTATGCCCTCGAGGTCTACAACGAGGCCTACCGCAACCCGCTGTGGGTCAATCTCTGGCGCGCGGAGATCATCCTACTGCCGTTCGGGTGTCTGGCTCAGCTCGCCACCCGCCGGGCACAGCGCCTGCCCGGCCTGGCGGACGTGTTCCTCATTGCGTCGGTCTGCTTCTTTGTGGCCTACGTGGTTCAGATGAAGGGCTGGTCCTATCACCTCTACCCGGCTTCGACCTGCCTCATGCTGGCATACGCCGCCATTTTCTTGAACGGCCTGGACGGTCTGGCGCGCGGGCCGACGGCCCTCGACGGAAGGGGCCGCGGTTCCGGCATCGTCCTGGGCGCACTCGCGGTCGTGGTCATGCTCGTGGCGACCGACGCCATACGCGGCGGTTACCGCAACCGTTTCATGGAGGCGATGACGCCCCACGTCGAACAACACGCCGCTGGAGGTTCCATTGCCATCTTCACGTCCAACGTCTGGCCGGGCTTCCCCATGGTGAACTACAGCGGCGTCAGCTGGTCATCGCGCTTTCCCACCCTTTGGCTCCTGCCGGGCGCACAGCAGCGGCGCCACGCTCCCGACGGCAAGAACAACGCCCTGCTGGACGAGATCGAGCAGTTCACCAGGGATGCCGTGGTGGCCGACCTGACACGCCAGCCCCCCGATCTTGTCATCGTCGACAACCGCGCGAAGAAATCCTATTTCGGCACCATGACCTTCGACTATCTCGAGTTCTTTCTCGAAGATCCGCGTTTCGCCCGCATATGGGACGATTTCGAGTGGATCGGAGACGAGGGCGATTACCGCCTCTACCGCCGCCGCTGCGCCCCGGACTGTTGAGCAACATTGAAGGCTCTCTCCACGGTCTTGCGGAGACGAGGCATGGTTTTCGCGGGCGGCGACTCGACCAGCCCGGCCTTAAGAACGTTCAATCGAGCAGACCGTCGGCGCGGCGGCGCGCTTCGGCCTCCAAATGGACCGGCAGCACCTTCCCGTAAAGTTGCCGGGTGCGCTCGACGCGGCCCACCATGTCGGGCTCTCCGGCATAGGCATAGATGGCCATGTAGCGCGATCGGGCGCCGCTCACGCGAGTCACCCGGTGCATGGAGAAGCGGCCCTTGAAGATCTGCAGGTCGC
>JAZFZX010000196.1:0-5718 GCA_036444135.1 Kiloniellales bacterium
TGGGTGGGGCGGCCCCGACACAGATCAAGGCAAACGCATGCAGCAGACCATTGCCCTCGTCGATGACGACCGCAATATCCTGACCTCGGTGTCCATGGCGCTCGAGGCCGAGGGCTTCAAGGTGCGCACTTACAGCGACGGCACCGAGGCGCTCCGCGCCATCTCCGCGCAGCCGGTGGACCTGGCGATCCTCGACATCAAGATGCCGCGCATGGACGGCATGGAGCTGTTGGGCCGGTTACGGCAGGAGTCCAGCCTTCCCATCATCTTCCTGACCTCCAAGGACGACGAGGTGGACGAGGTTCTGGGCTTGCACTTTGGGGCCGACGACTACATCACCAAGCCGTTTTCCCAGCGCCTCTTGATCGAGCGCATCCGGGCCTTGCTGCGCCGCGAGCAGTACACCAAGGATTTGGCCGGCAAGGCGGACGGCGGCCAGGCCCTGGTGCGCGGCGAGCTGGTCTTGGATCCTGCGCGCCACCTGTGCTCCTGGCGCGGCGGTCAGGTGACGCTGACGGTGACCGAGTTTCTGATCCTCAAGGCGCTGGCCCAGCGGCCGGGACACGTCAAAAGCCGCGATCAGCTCATGGACGCCGCCTATGGCGAGCACATCTACGTGGACGACCGCACGATCGACAGCCACATCAAGCGCCTGCGCAAGAAATTTAAGGAAGTCGACAGCGAATTCGCGCAGATTGAGACCCTGTACGGCGTGGGTTATCGCTATGGGGAGGGTTGAGGCGCGCTGGCCGGCGCCACTGATCGCATGACGATCGAACTCGAAAACGATCGATCCTTTGCCCCCTCGACCGGCGGTCGGGCGCGGCATCTCCGCGCCTCGGCCGGCGAGCGGCCGGAGACGGAAGGTGGGGAGACGGGCGGCGAAAGTGCCTCCAGACCCAAGGTCCGTCGGCTGTGGCGGCGGCGGGGCTGGAACTCGCCGCTGACCTGGCGAATTCTCCTGGTCAATGTCTTGGTTCTGGTCATACCGGTGCTCGGTCTGCTGCACCTGGACCAATACCGGCAGAGCCTGGTGGATTCGGAGCTGGAAGCGTTGCGCCTGCAGGCGCGCGCCTTCTCGCTGTCCCTAGGCAGCACCGTCGTCGTAGTCGACCGCTTGGGCGAGGAACGGCTGCTGCCCGAGATGACGCGGCTTCTCATGCGGGTGCTGCTGGCCGATACCGGTGTTCGGGCGCGGGTCTTTGCGCCCGGCGGCGAAATCCTGGCCGACAGTTTCATGCTGACGGGGCCGGGCGGTTTGGTGCAGGTCATGGAATTGCCGCCGCCGGACGACGGGTCCCTGATCAGCCGGCTGACGCGGATCTACGACCGCATCATCGATTGGCTGCCGGGCATGGAAGATCTGCCCAGTTACCAGGAGGCCGCCGAGCAGCGCGCGGAGCATTATCCGGAGGTGATAGCGGCGCTGGCTGGAGACAGCGCCGGTGCCCTGCGATCCGGCGGCCATCGCCGCCTGGTATTGTCCGTGGCCATTCCGGTGCAGCGTTATCGCAAGGTCCTGGGCGCGCTCATGCTTTCCAAGGGCGGCGACGACGTAACGTCTGCGGTCTATGCCCGGCGCCTAGATATTCTTGTCGTCTTCGCCGTCGCGCTGGCCGCCACGGTTCTCCTGTCGGTCTATCTGGCGGGAACCATGGCCCGGCCGATCCGCCGCCTGGCCCATGCCGCGGTCCTGGTGCGCTATGCCAAGGGCCGGCGCTTCCAGATCCCGGATTTCACGCGCCGGAACGACGAGATCGGCGACCTGTCCGGCGCGCTCAGGGAGATGACCGAGGCGCTCTGGTCGCGCCTGGACGCCATCGAGGGATTCGCCGCCGACGTCGCGCACGAGATCAAGAACCCGCTGACTTCGCTGCGGAGTGCGGTGGAGACCGTGGCGCGGGTCGAGGATCCGGACCAACAGAGAGAACTCATGCGGATCATCCTCGACGATGTTCAGCGTCTCGACCGGCTGATCACCGATATTTCGGATGCCTCGCGGTTGGACGCGGAGTTGTCCCGCGGCGAGAGCGAACCGGTGGACCTGTCGGATCTGCTGCGGACGCTGGCCGAGGTTCATGACGCGACCGCGGCGCGGGACGGACCCCGTCTGCAGCTCGATCTACCCGAAAAGCGCGGCTTGTGGGTGGTCGGGATCGAAGGGCGCCTCGGGCAGGTGTTCCGTAACCTGATCAACAACGCGGTGTCCTTCAGCCCCGCCGACGGCACCATTCGCCTGAGCGCCCGGCGCGATCATGGATGGGTCGAGGTTCGTGTCGAGGACGACGGGCAGGGCCTTCCGGAGGGCAAGCTGGATGCGGTGTTCGACCGTTTCTACAGCGAACGGCCGAAGACCGAGAAGTTCGGCACCCATTCGGGTCTCGGCCTATCCATATCGCGCCAGATCGTCGAAGCCCACGGCGGAACCATCCACGGCGAGAACCGCGCGGCGCCCGCGGACGGCGGCGTGCGCGGCGCCTGCTTCGTCGTGCGCCTTCCGGGTTGGCGCGGGAGACGGCCGTGATGCCCGATCTTGTCCACGCCACCTGCGTGGCGCTCTATCCCGCACCTCGAAAGGTGGCGGCGCCCGGCCTCTCCCGGGCCGGCGGCGCGCCGGCCGCGGTCTTGCTGCGCGGCCCTTCGGGGACGGGCAAATCGGATCTGGCTCTGCGGCTGGTCGATGGCGGTGCGCGGCTGGTGGCCGACGATCAGACCCAGCTTTCCGTGAAGGACGGTGGTCTCGTGGCACGCGCGCCTGCGACGATCGCGGGCCGCATGGAGGTCCGCGGACTCGGCATCGCCGAGGTGCCGCGCCTGTCCGAGGCGCCGGTGTGCCTCGTGGTCGATCTGGTCCCGGGCGACGCCATCGACCGCCTGCCGGAACCCGCGACCTGCGAGCTTTTGGGCATCACCCTGCCGCTGCTGCAATTGGACCCCTTCGAGGCGTCGGCGCCGGCAAAGCTGCGTCTGGTTCTTGCGGCCCGCCTGGCAGATGCCGGGGCCGCCGGCGCCGGATCGCGAACCCAAGCGGACGCGCCGGATGCGCCGCCGCGCGGAGGCGCGACGCCGCGTGCCGCGCGGCCCGAAACAGCCAAGGAAAGCCCGGACGCCGTCCCGCGGCAGCGGACCCTGCTGCTGGTCACCGGGATGTCGGGTGCCGGCCGCTCGACGACGCTCTCGCATCTCGAGGACCTGGGCTACGAGTCGATCGACAACCTGCCCCTCGATCTGGTGGAACGCCTGGTGGCCGCCGACAGCGGACGGCCGATGGCCTTGGGAATCGATACCCGGACGCGCCATTTCGCCGTCCAACCGATCCTCGAGCAGCTGGAGCAGCACTTCGAGGACCCCGTCCTGCGGGTGACGCTTCTGTTCCTCGACTGTGGGGACGAGGTCCTGGGCCGGCGCTTCACCGAGACGCGCCGCCGCCATCCCCTGGCGAAAGGCCGGCCGGTGGCCGACGGTATCGCGGCCGAACGCCGCCTGATCTCTCCCCTGCGGGAGCGTGCCGACCTGGTGATAGATACCACCGGACTGGCGCCGGCCGAACTGCGGCGAATTCTGGCCGGGCACTTTTCCCCCTGCGCGGCCGCGGGCATGGTTATTTGCGTGACATCCTTTTCGTACCGCAATGGCCTGCCGCGCGACGCCGACCTGGTGTTCGACGTGCGCTTCCTGAAGAACCCCCATTACGACCCGGCGCTGCGTCCGCTCACGGGATGCGAGCGGGCCGTCGCCGACTACGTTGCGGAAGATCCGAACTTCGAGCCCTTTTTCGGGCGGCTTACGGACTTGCTGGCACCGCTGCTGCCCGGGTACCGGCGCGAGGGCAAGAATTATCTGACCTTTGCGTTGGGCTGCACGGGTGGGCGGCACCGCTCGGTCGTCGTGGCCGAGCGGCTGGCCCGCTGGCTGGAGGATAGTGGCGAGACGGTCACTCTGCTGCACCGCGATCTGAAGGCGGAACCGTCTGAGCGGCCAGAAGGTGCGTGATTTGCCGCCGGAATCCTTGTAAAACAACCGGCCTAAAGGCAGAAGGAAGCCCCATGATCGGTTTGGTTCTGGTAACCCACGGACGGCTTGGCGAGGAGTTCCTGCAAGCCCTCGAGCACATTGTCGGCCCCCAGGAGAAGGCGGTGGCGGTGTGCATCGGGCCCGACGACGACATGGAAGAGCGGCGTCAGGAAATCATCGACAAGGTTGAGGCCACACAGGATGGCGAGGGCGTGGTTCTTCTGACCGATATGTTCGGCGGCACGCCCTCGAATCTGGCCATATCGGTGCTCGAGCAAAGCGACGTCGAGGTGGTCGCCGGCGTCAACCTGCCGATGCTGATCAAGCTGGCCAGCGTGCGCGGCAAGGAGCCGCTTCCCGAGGCGGTGGCGCAGGCTCAGGAGGCGGGACGGAAATACATCAGCGTGGCCTCGCAGCTGCTGGCCGAAGAGGTCCCCTAGGAAAGGCCGCGGACAGATGTGCGCGGCGTCCAGTCCGAGCGTTTCGCGATGCGTCACCATTGTGAACGGGCGCGGCCTACATGCCCGTGCCGCTGCCAAGTTCGTCAAGCTGGCCGGCGCATTCGATGCGGAGATCACCGTGGTCAGGAAGGATTTGGAGGTCTCCGGCGACTCCATCATGGGGTTGATGATGCTGGGGGCCGCGCCCGGCTGCGAATTGGAATTGCGCGCCCAGGGACCGGCGGCCGAACGCGCGGTTGCGGCGCTGGCGGGGCTGATAGCCAACAAGTTCGATGAGGAACACTAAGCCAGAAACCCGGCGGGTGCCGGGAACGCGATCGAAGGCCAAGCGGAAGACCGCGGTCGCCAAGCCGGCTGCGGCGGACCAGCCGCGCCGCGCGAAACACGCCCGGCGGCGTACGAACGAACAGGTCTTCGAAGGTCTCGCGGTCTCTCCCGGAGTCGCCATCGGGCCCGCGTACGTGCGCGATAGCGGCGAGATTCAGGTTCCGGAATACCGGGTGCCCAAGGCCAAGGTGCGCGCCGAGCTGGGACGCTTCGAGACGGCCATCGACAAGGCCGTGCGCCAACTCGGGCGCCTCAAGGTCAAGGCCAAATCCCTGCACGGCGCCGCGTCCGAGGAACTGGGCTATCTGCTCGACGCTCATTTGCTGATGATCGGAAGCTCGCGGCTGCTCAGGGGGGTCACCGCGCGGATCGAAACCGACCGGATCAACGCCGAAGCGGCGGTGAAGGCCGAAATCGCCGCGATCACCGCGAACTTCAACGACATGGACGATCCCTATCTGCGGGCCCGCGCCCAGGAGATAAGCGAGGTGGGAATGCGCATCGTGCGCCACCTGGTGCAGCGCGACTACCGCGGCTTCTCGGCGCTCGAGCGCGACAGCATCGTGATTGCCGAGGAGATCACGCCGGCCGATACCGCGCTCATGGACCCGCAGCGCATTGGCGGTTTCGCCAGCGTCCTCGGCGGCGCCGAGGGGCATACGGCGATCATGGCGCGCTCGCTGGGGCTCGCGGCGGTGCTCGGCATCGCGGGCCTGCTGGGCGCGGTCAAGACGGGCGACATGCTGATCGTCGACGGGTCCAACGGCCTGGTCTACGTGAACCCGACGCCCAGGCGTCTGACCGCCTACCGGCACCGCGCTGAGGAGCTGGTGCGCGAGGCCCGGGCGCTGTCCCGTCTGCGCCACGTTTCCTCGATCACCCGGGATGGGGAGAAGGTGAGCCTGCTGGCCAATCT
>JAZFZX010000197.1:0-7585 GCA_036444135.1 Kiloniellales bacterium
GCATTGCGATGGCCTTGGGCCTGATGCGCATGACCGGCATGGAGATGCCGAAGGTGGATTGCAGCGGGGATCTGTGCCGGAGCTGATCGCGCCCGGCTTGGCGCGATGCCGTTGACGCAGTGCGGATCACACCGCCTTTGGAGTCTGGTCAGCCGGAGGCGGGTTTCTTCTTGGCCAGCGACATCGGCTGACTGGCGGCCTCGGGGAAGCCGAGCGCCTTGTGCTCGCCCAGGAGCGCCTGGACCCGGGCCGCGATGTCGTCCGGAAAGGGGGTCGAGGCGGGCCCGGCGGCCTGGTCGACGTGCAGCAGGATGTTCTCGCAGGTCCCCACCAGTGCGCCCGTCTCGCGCACCTGCATGCGCAGGAACACATGGATCCGCTTGGCATCCGCATCCAGCAGCTGGGCGGCGACGGTGAACGCCTCTCCCTCGTGGATCTCGCGCAGGAAGCGCAACTGCATCTCCAAGGTGTAGAGCGTTCCCTTGGTGGCTTCGCGGTAGGCCTCGTCCATTCCCAGATGGTCCATAAGGGCGTCGGTCGCGGAGCTGAAGACGACGGCGAAATAGCCGTCACGCATATGGCGGTTGTAGTCGATCCATTCGGACTGGACCCGGTCCTCGAGAACCAGCAGGGCTTCGGCCATCAACGCCTCCCTCGTCTAAATTGCGGCAATCTTGCCCTGGCTTAGGCCGCACTCAGCGGCTGCTGACGCTTCACGACCTCGGTGCCGGCGGCGCTCAGGATGAGCAGAGTACCCAAAACCTCGCGCAGGCCGAAAGGTTCGTCGGTCAGGGCCGCTGCCGATGCGACGCCCACAACCACCTCGCCCATCAACAGAATACCAACCCGTCCGGGGCTCAACACCCGGGCCCCGATCAGAGTTAGATAGACGATCGGCAACAGCAGGAAAATGACGATCAGGATCAGCGGTACGATGGCCTGGGAGGCGGTTGCCAGGCTCGGGGCAGGCCCGATCAGGCTGGCGGGAAGCAGCGCCACGATCAGGCTAATCAGCAACCCTCCGCCGACGAAGGCGAAGGACTGCTCCTGAACCGCGACTTTCCGGGCGCGGAAAATTCGGAGCGAGCCGTAAGCCCAGAAGACGCCCGAAAGCAAGGCGAGCCAATCGCCCGGATTGCGCGGCACGGGATAGCCTTGATCGGAGCTGAGAACGACGATCAACCCGCTGATCCCGAGCACGAGCGCCGCGGTGCGGGTGATGGTCAGTCTCTCGTTCAGGAACAGCAAGCCGAGCAATGTGCTCCAGACCGGGCTCAGGTAAAACAGCAGCAGTGCCCGCACCACCTCGGTGAGCAGGAGACCGGTGGCGTAGGTGGCGAAGGCCGCACCCACGCACAAGCCGGTGATCATCAGCCCAAGGCCGCCCTCAGCGAGTTGCCGCCGCCGGAGCACGGCGACCGGGCCGAGGACGGCAACGCCCAGCAGGAAAGTGCCGAGCGTGGGCCATATGCCCTCCAGGCCGAGCGATTGAAGATAGCGGAGGGGAATCCAATAGACGCCCCAGATCACGCTTGCCAGGGCCACGCCGAGGGTCGGCAGCAGATCGGGCCTGTCCTGCCACGGCTTGCTCATTGACCTCGGTTCTCCGCGGGTGTGGTGCCTGGAGAAACACGACGCGTTTCCCCGCCCTTGGCGCGGGTGTCGATCCAGATGGTCACCGGGCCGTCGTTGACCAAGCTGACGGCCATGTGGGCGGCGAACCGGCCCGTCGCGACGGGTACACCGTGCACCGCGAGTTGGTGGCAAAAGCGGCTGTAAAGCGCCTCGGCCAAATCCGGGGCCGCGGCGCCCGAGAAACCTGGCCGGTTGCCGCGGGACAGGTCGGCGGCAAGGGTGAACTGGCTCACCACCAGGGCACCGCCGCCGGCGTCGAGGACCGAGCGATTCATTTTACCCGCTTCGTCCTCGAAGATGCGCAAGTTCGCGCTCTTGCGGGCCAGATAGTCCGCCTCGTCTTCGCCGTCGCCTTGTTCGGCACAGAACAGCACCAGCAGGCCCCGGTCGATGGTGCCGACCACCTGGTCCTCGACCGTGACGCTCGCTTCACTGACCCGCTGCAGCAAGGCTTTCATTAGGCTGTCCCTCGCGGTTGGCCATAGTCTAGTGAGGTGTCCAGCCTAGCGGCTTGCGCCCCGCCTTTGCCATGTCCAATGTGGGGTCCGTGAAAATCTACACCATCGGACATTCCAACCGGCCGCTGGAGGCGCTGATCGCGCTCTTGTCGGATGCCGGTGTCGATCTTCTGGTGGACGTTCGCGCCTTCCCGCGCTCGCGGAACAACCCGCAGTTCAATGCGGACAGCCTGCCGGCTGTCTTGAGCGCGGCGGGACTCAGCTACCGTCACATGCAAGCGTTGGGCGGGCGGCGCGGTACCCAGCAGCTCGGCGGTCCGTCGCCCAATACGGCGTGGCGCGAGGCAGGCTTCCGCAACTACGCCGACTACGCGCTGTCGCCGGCCTTCCGGGACGGCCTCGACGACCTGATGGACCTGGCGCGGATGCGGACCTGTACGGTCATGTGCGCGGAGGCCGTGTGGTGGCGCTGCCACCGGCGGATCATCGCCGATTACCTGCTGGCCTGCGGCGTGGAGGTGTTCCACATACTCGGGCCCGAAAGGGCCGAGCCCGCACGCCTGACGCCGGGGGCGGTGGTCCGGGCCGACGGCGCGGTGCATTATCCGGGCGACCAGGGCGAGCTGTTCTGAGGGCGTTAAAACCGCTGTAACGGACGTTTCGCTTGCGCCCGTCGAAGCTGATAAGGTGCGCTGAAGTTGGGGAGCGGAGGGCTCAGGCCCGAGCTGTAAAGGGCGGTGGAACGCCCGCGTACGCGGCGCCGAACGGCAGCCTGCCGCCGGCCCGGTGCGTCATCCGAAGGCCCTCGATAATCGAAGGAAGGACCAGGCCGCCCATGACCGCCGCACAGGCACCCAATTCAGTTGCGCGGCCGTTCCGCAAGCTGCTGGTGGCGAACCGCAGCGAGATCGCCATCCGTGTCTTCCGGGCCGCCAGCGAGTTGGGGATCGGCACGGTTGCCATCTATTCGCACGAGGACCGCTTCGCACTGCACCGCTTCAAGTCGGACGAGAGCTATCTGGTAGGCGAGGGCCAGGATCCGGTTCAGGCCTATCTCGACATCGGCGAGGTGATCCGAGTTGCGCGCCACGCAGGCGTCGACGCGATCCATCCCGGCTATGGGTTCCTGTCGGAAAAGCCGGAACTGGCGGAGGCCTGCGCGGCCGCCGGCATCACCTTCGTCGGCCCGCGGCCCGAGGTCATGCGCCGGCTGGGCAGCAAGGTGGAGGCGCGCGCGCTCGCGGTCGAATCCGGCATTCCCGTAGTGCCGGCCAGCGGGGCCCTTCCGTCCGGCCAAGAGGAGGTTGCCCGGATCGCGGCCGAGATCGGCTATCCCCTCATGCTCAAGGCGAGCTGGGGCGGCGGCGGGCGCGGCATGCGCGCGATCGAAGACGAATCGCAGCTCCACGAACAGGTCGAGGCAGGCCGCCGCGAAGCCCGGGCCACCTTCGGCAACGACGAGATGTTTCTGGAAAAGCTGGTGCGCCGGGCGCGCCATGTCGAAGTCCAGATCATCGGCGACCAACACGGCAACCTGGTCCACCTGTTCGAGCGCGACTGCTCGATCCAGCGCCGCAACCAGAAGATCATAGAACGCGCGCCGGCACCCTATCTCGACAGCGCCGGGCGCAAAGAGATCGCCGGTTACGCGGTGCGCCTCGCCCGCGCGGCCGATTACAGCAACGCCGGCACCGTCGAGTTTCTCTACGACATCGATGCCGAGCGCTTTTATTTCATCGAGGTCAACCCCCGCATCCAGGTCGAGCACACGGTGACCGAGGAGGTCACCGGCATCGACATCGTCAGGGCGCAGATCTGCATCGCGGCCGGCGCGGCGATCGGCATGCCGGAGAGCGGCGTGCCCGTGCAGGAGGAGATCCAGCTCCGCGGCCACGCGCTGCAATGCCGGATCACCACCGAGGACCCGCTCAACGCGTTCATCCCGGACTATGGCCGCATCACCGCCTATCGGGGGGCCACGGGCTTCGGCCTCCGGCTCGACGGTGGGACCGCCTATTCGGGCGCCGTCATCACGCCGTTTTACGATTCGCTGTTGGAGAAGGTGACCGCCAGGGCGCCGACCGCCCATGAGGCCATCGCCCGCATGGACCGGGCGCTCAGGGAATTCCGCATCCGCGGCGTGGCCACCAACCTGCCGTTTCTGGAAGCGGTCATTGGACACCCGAAGTTCCGCGCCGCCGATTATACGACCCGCTTCATCGACGATACGCCGGAGCTGTTCAAGTTCCCGCGCCGCCGCGACCGGGCCACGAGACTGTTGAGCTTCATCGGCGACGTGCAGGTCAACGGCAACCCGGAAATGGACGGGCGCCGCCTGCCTGCCGAGCCGCACAAGACACCGATTTTGCCCAAACTTCCGCCCGACGAGCCGCCGCCCGGCAGCCGTCAGCGGTTCGAGGAGCTGGGAGCAGTGGGTTTCGCGCGCTGGATGCTGGAGCAGGACGCCCTGCTGTTGACGGACACGACGTTCCGCGATGCCCATCAGTCGCTGTTGGCGACCCGAATGCGCGGCTACGACATGTGGAAAGTCGCACCGCACTACGCGCGGCTGCTGCCGGAGCTCCTGTCGATCGAATGCTGGGGCGGCGCCACCTTCGACGTGGCCATGCGGTTCCTCAAGGAGGACCCTTGGGAACGCCTGGCCCTGCTGCGCGCGCAGGTGCCTAACATCCTGACTCAGATGCTGCTGCGCGGCGCGAACGGCGTCGGCTACAAGAACTATCCGGACAACGTGGTGCGCTTCTTCGTGCGGCAGTCGGCCGAGGCGGGGCTCGACCTTTTCCGCGTGTTCGACTCGCTGAACTGGGTCGAGAACATGCGCGTCACCATCGACGCGGTGCTGGACACCGGCAAGCTGTGCGAAGCGGCGATCTGCTACACGGGCGATCTGACCCGCGCCGATCCCGGCAAGTACGGTCTCGGTTATTACGTCGGCCTTGCCAAGGAGCTGGAGGCGGCCGGCGCCCACATTCTCAGCATCAAGGACATGGCCGGTTTGTGCAAACCTGCCGCCGCCCGCCAGCTGGTCACGGCGCTCAAGGGCGAAATCGGCATCCCGATCCATTTCCATACCCACGACACCAGCGGCATCGCCGCGGCAAGCGTGCTGGCTGCTGCCGACGCCGGCGTCGATGCGGCCGACGGGGCGATGGGTTCGATGAGCGGTCTCACCTCGCAACCGAATCTCGGGTCGATGGTCGAGGCGCTGGCCGGCACGGCGCGCGATCCGGGGCTCGACCGGACGGCGCTCAGGGTGCTCGACCATTACTGGGAAGGGGTCCGCGATCTCTACACGCCCTTCGAGAGCGATATGCGGGCAGGGACTGCCAGTGTGTTCGTCCACGGCATGCCCGGCGGGCAATACACCAACCTGCGCGAGCAGGCGCGCGCCCTGGGCCTCGAGCATCATTGGACCGACGTGGAAACCGCCTACGCCCAGGTCAACGAGCTGTTCGGCGATATCATCAAGGTCACCCCCACCTCCAAGGTGGTGGGCGACATGGCGCTCCATATGGTGACCCACGACCTGAGCCCGGCGCAGGTGCTGGATCCGGCGCACGAGGTCGCCTTTCCCGAATCGGTGGTGCAGCTGTTCCGTGGCGACGTAGGCCAGCCCCCCGGCGGATTTCCCGAGGCGCTTCAGCGCAAGGTGCTCAAAGGCGAGAATCCGCTGACCGAGCGGCCCGGCGCGGTGCTGCCGGCGGTCGACCTCGAAGCGGAGCGTCAGGAGCTCGAACACAAGATCCGCCGCCAGGCGAGCGACCATGACCTGGCCTCATACCTCATGTATCCGCAGGTCTTCATCGAGTACGCCAGCCACCGGCGCAACCATGGCCCCGTTCAAGTGCTGCCCACCGACTTGTTCTTCTACGGCATGGCGGCGGGCCAGGAGGTCGCGGTGGAGATCGATCCGGGCAAGACCTTGATCATCAGGTATCTGGCCACCGGCGAGCCGGACGAAGACGGCAAACGCACCATCTTCTATGAACTGAACGGCCAGCCCCGCACCGTGAAGGTACAGGACAAGGCCCTGGCCAAGACCGGGCCGACGCGGCGCAAGGCGGACGAGAGCCAGCCGGGCCAGATCGGTGCGCCGATGCCCGGCATGATCGTCAGCGTCTCTGCCGAGCCGGGCCAGACGGTGGAGCGCGGCGACCGGCTGTTCACCATCGAGGCGATGAAGATGGAGACCGCCGTCTACGCCGATATAGACGGCGAGGTGGACGAGGTGATCTCGCCCGCCGGCACGCGGGTCGACACCCATGACCTGGTGCTCGTCCTGGCCCCTGCAGACGCGTGACGGCGCCGAGAGAGCGATGCGGCGACGCTCGGCCTCGAGGCGATTCGCGACGTGGGCTCCGGCGGTTATTACTTCTCGACACCCCATACGCTGGAGCGCTATGAGTCCGCGTTCTGCGCGCCGTTGCTTTCGGACTGGCGCAATTTCGAAACCTGGTCCGAGGACGGGTCGGCGGATGCCACCCAGCGGGCCAGCCGCATCTGGAAGCGGTTGCTGGCGGATTATCAGCCACCGCCCCTGGACCCGGCGATCGACGAGGAACTGCAGGCCTTCATCGACCGCCGCAAGGCCGAAGGCGGCCTGAAGGGAGACTGAGGCGCACGCCTCTGGGGAGGAGTTTCGGGATGACCGCGAACTACGACACCATCATCATCGGGGCCGGGATCATTGGGGCCGCCACCGCCCTGGAGCTGTCGAAGAAGGGTTGGCGGACACTCAATCTCGACAAGCTGCCGGCGGCCGGCTACGGCTCCACCGGCGCGTCCTGCGCCATCATCCGCACCCATTACTCCACGCTCGACGGCGCCGCCATCGCCTATGAGGGCTACTTCTACTGGAAGGATTGGGCCAGTTACATCGGCGTCGAGGACGAACGCGGGCTGGCGGTCTACAACGACACCGGCGCCATGGTGATGAAGACCGAGGCCAACAACTATCTGCGCACCATCTGCGCCAACATGGACGCACTGGGCATCCCTTACGAGCATTGGGGGCACGAACAGATCCTCGCGAAGCTGCCGATGTTCGATCTCGGCCGTTTCGGCCCGCCCAAGGCGACGGACGACCCCGCCTTCGGGCAAGCCGACGGCAAGATCGAGGGCGCCGTCTTCTTCCCCTGCGCCGGCTACGTGAGCGACCCGCAGCTCGCCACCCACAACATACAGCGCGCCGCCGAGGCCGCCGGGGCGAGCTTCCGGTTCAACAGCGAGGTGGCGGAGATCCGTCAGGCAGATGGGCGCGTTGCAGGCGTGATCTTGAGCGACGGCACGCAGATCGACTCTCCGGTCGTGGTCAATATCGCGGGGCCGCATTCCTTCAAGATCAACCGCCTGGCCGGGGTCGAGGCGGGCATGAACATCAAGACGCGGGCGCTGAGGCAAGAGGTGGCGCACGTGCCCTCGCCGCCGGGATTCGACGCGGAGCGGGACGGCCTGGTCACCTCCGACGGCGA